>DASQBH010001457.1:0-6241 GCA_035635315.1 Longimicrobium sp. | reverse complement strand
AAGGTGCAGCGCGGCGCCTCCCTCAGGATGACATCGCCTCTTCCACGCCTGCAGAGGTTTAGCAACACCCTCTGAGGGAGGCGCCGCTCCCAACCCGTTGCTGCGCAAGCAATCTCGCGCCGACCGAAGGATCTCGCTGGCAGAGCCGCGGGGCTGGATTGACGCCGTGAATCCAGCCCCGCGGTCGCCGAAAGGAGATCCTTCGGTCGCGCGCAAATGATCGTGAACGTTCAGAGTCCGTGTGGCGCTCCCTCAGAGGGGTGTTGCCAAACCTCAGGCATGGAAAGAAGCGATGTCATCCTGAGGGAGCGCACCACGTGTAACCAGAAGTTACACAATGACCTGCGCGCGACCGAAGGACCTTCTCCCGGCTTGCGGGGGACATGCTGCACGCCGCGGATCCGTTCCCTCGGTTGTGCTGGCAAGGTCCTTCAGTCGGCGCCAAAGTACGTCGCAGCAACAAGGTGCAGCGCGGCGCCTCCCTCAGGATGACATCGCCTCTTCCACGCCTGCAGAGGTTTAGCAACACCCTCTAAGGCTGAGGAAGTCACGCTTTCGGCTTTTGGGGTGGAGACACCCTCACGGGAAAGTTCTGTGGATCTGGGATGTCATACCGCCACGGGCGCGGCCAGGTCGGCGGGGTCGAGGGGGCGCGGCTCCGACGGCGCGGCGGCGAGGCGGGCGAGGGCTTCGCGGGGAGCGCGCCAGCCGGGGTCGCGGGCGCAGGCTTCCTGCAGCAGGCGCGCGGCGAGGGCGGCGTTCCCTCCGGCCAACGCCACGTGCGCGGCGCCGTACCAGCACGCCGCGTCCACGGGGTTGGCGGCCATCCCCTCGCGAAAGTGCGCCAGCGCGCCGGCCGCGTCGCCCAGCGCCAGGCGGCAGCTGCCCAGCTTGTAGGCGCGCGTCTCCGCCGGCAGGTACAGGTCGCCGGGAATCCACTCCGTCACTACCCGCGGGTCCATCGACCGCCGCACCTTTTCGTACGCCTCCGCCGCCTCTGCGTATCTGCCCAGGGCGTAGAGCGCCTCCCCGCGCAGGTGGTGCGAGAGGGACTGGAAGGTGAAGGCGCCCAGGCTGGCCTCCACGTGCCCCAGCGCGTCCGCCGCCCGCCCCTGCCGCAGCGCCAGCGCGGCGCGCATGGCGTGCGCGGAGGCGCGCTGCGGGGCGGGATGCCGCTCGTCCAGCGCGATGGCGGTGAACTCGGCGTCCGCCCGCGCGTGGTCTTCCAGGTACCAGAGCGTCTTCGCGCGGTAGTAGCGCGGCCACGGATCGTCCGGGTGCGCCGCCACCTCCGCGTCCAGCAGCGCCAGGTAGCGGCGCTGCTTGGCGCGCAGCTCCTCGTCCGTGCGGTGGCTGACCAGGTGCGTAAGGGCCAGCCGGTGCGTGCTGCGGATGGTGAAGCCCGCGGCGCGGATGGTATCGCCCGGGCGCTCGTGCACGCGGCCCACGTAGCGGATGCGCGGGTGGCGCCGGAACAGCCGCACCATGCCGATGGGGTAGCGCTCCGTGCGGCCGGTGTCGGGGTGGCGGACCACGTCCTCGCGCTCGATCAGGAATCCGCCGGTCTCCGCCTCCGCCTCGGCGACCAGCGGGCGCAGCTGCTCGCCCCCGATCAGCCGCTCGTCCGCGTCGATCACCAGGATCCAGTCGCCCGTGGCCGCGTCGATCCCCACGTTGCGCGCCGCGGCGAAGTCATCCTCCCACGGAAGCTGGAGGACGATGCAGCCGAACGCGCGGGCCACCTCCACCGTGCCGTCGCGCGAGCCCGTGTCCACCACCACGATCTCGTCGGCGGCGGAGTGCAGGGAGCGCAGGCAGTCGGCGAGAAAGCCCGCCTCGTCGCGGGTGATCAGGCAGGCGGAGATGCGCACGGGTGCGGCGGGAGGATGGGATGCCGGGCGCGCCGCGGGGGAGCGGCGCGCCCGGCCGGGGGGCTCAGGAGTGGTAGAAGGCGGAGAACGCCTGCTGCTCCAGCGGGGCCGGGATGGCGACCGTCGGCCTGGCGGCAAGGTCGGCCGCGAACGCGTCCAGCACGGCGTTCAGGTCCGCGGCGGACGCCACGGGATCGGGGGAACGGCTCTCCATGGGAAATGCTCCGGGATTGAGGGAGGGATGATGAGGTCGTCCGGTGGTAGGGAGGGGGCCGGACGGAGCCCAAGCTGATCCGCCCGCGCCGCCTCGTCAAGCATCTCCGCGTGCACCTTTCCGCACGTCCCGCGGCGCGCGATCCTATGCGGATCTGGCCTGCGCCACCGTCCCGGCGGCTCGCTCCGGGCCGCGCGCAAGGCGCGGCTTCCGGCGTCGCACCGGGGGGATGTCAGGCGATGGCGTGCTGGAGCACCTCCGCGACCGGACCGGCCAGCAGGGGGGCCAGGATGGCCGCCACGGGCTTGAGGTGGTCCACCGTACCGGCGACGAGGATCCCGTGCGTCTTCATCCACTCCTCGCGTTGGGGAACGCTCCCTTCCGGCAGCGCGCGCTCGGCCAGGTTGACGGCCATCAGCTTGAGGCACATCGCCGAGGGCAGGTACACCATCGCCACCAGCCCCGTGGCGATGAAGCTGCGCGCGGTGACGGCGCTGCGGGCGAGCGCGTCCACGCCGCTTGCCACCGCCTCGTCCGCGGGGTCGACAAAGGCGGACACCCAGTGAAAGAACGAGCTCACCGTCGCCACGTACACCACCAGCATCGCCGCCCCCATGTACAGCGTGTAGCGCACGAGCCGCATGGAGTCCGCGATCTCCCGCGCGGAGCCGGCATGGTCGTCGGAACCGTCCTGCCGCCGCGCCAGCGCGGGCGCCGCCACCGCCACCCAGCAGGCCGCCACGTACATCAGGGCCATGGCCACGTGCAGGCTGTCGTCCATCGCCACCGTCCGCAGGGCAGGTTCCGGCAGGGCCGCCCGGGCCAGCAGGTGGGCCGGCGTGTCGAAGCCCCGCCACACTTCCATGAACCCGAAGTACACGGCGGCCGGCACCACGGCGATGGTGGTGAGCACCCTCTTCGCGGCGCGCTTCGACACCCTGCCCCTCGAGCGCAGCCGGCCCATCGCCCGCAGTGCGATCCCCCATGCGACGAGCCCCCCCACGGAGCAGGCCAGCAGGTCGAGGGTGGTGCCGTACGCCCACAGCGTACGGAGTGCGTCGTGGGAGGCCAGCGTGGCCTCGCGCGCCCGGGCCTGCGCGGAGGTCTCCCGCGCCCAGTCCTGGTACAGCTCCGCCAGCTTGCGGTAGCGCTCGAGCGTGTCCGGGTCCGCCGGCCCGGAGAGCGCCCGGGCTTCGGCCGCCCGGGCAAGCGCCGTGAGCCTGTCCGCGCGCTGCAGCAGCGCGTCCGCCGCCGCCGGGTCCGCCGGCCTCAGCATGACGGCGTGCGGCCGGATCCCGCTGTCCTGCAGCCCGAAGCGCGCACTGATGCCCCACGTGAGCCCCATGAGGAGGAGCGCGCTCAGGATCATGGCGAGCCCCGGCCCCATCACCTGCCAGGAGGCCGCGGAAGGGAGGTAGCCCAGGGCTTTCTGTGCGAAGCGGGGCATGGGGGCCTGCCGGGGGAGCGGGGTCGGCGGGATCCTGCGGAGAGAGAGAGAACTCCCCCGGCCAGGCAGGTGCCAGGGGAATCGGTCGAACGTTGGCGTAACGCAGGCGATCACACCAGAAGATCGATTTCGCCGCCTTTCCCTGGGGCGTTGCCGAACCCGGGTGGCCAGCGATTAACGTGTGCCGTCCCGGGTCTTCCGCGGCACCGCCTGCCGTGACGGTCCGCGGGGCGCGCCGACTTTCCTCCACACGATCGCGCTTTCCCGTGTGGGTGAAAGCAGCGGGGGCGATCAGGCCAGGAAACGCTGGAGAAGCTCCGCGACCGGGCCCGTGAGCACGGGCGCCACGATGGCCAGCACGGGCTTCAGGCTCTCCACCGGACCGGTGGAGTGCAGTCCCTGCGCCTTCATCCACTCTTCCCGCTCGGCGGTGGTCGCGCCGGGCTTCCTGCGTGCCGCCAGCTCCAGTGCCCGCACGCGCAGGAGCAGCATGCACGGGACGTACACGCCCACCAGCAGCGAGCTTGCCAGCAGGCTGCGTGACGTCACCGCGCTCTGGGCGATCGCATCCACGCCCTGCATCAGCACCGGGTCGGTGGCGGGGACGAACGCACGCACCCAGTGGAACAGCGTGCTCACCATGGCCACGTAGGCCACCAGGATCGCCGCCCCCACGTACAGCTCCAGACGCGTGTAGTGCATGTGCAGGGCAATGTCGGCTTCGGAGTCCAGCACGCCGGCCGGGGTAAGGCCGGGGGCGGCGAACACCACGGCCCCCGCCGATACGGCCATCGCGACCGTGGCGATGTGCAGCGCGTCGTCGAACCGAACCATGCGCATCACGTCGCTCCCCAGCGCCAGCGCCGCCAGCCGGAACGCCGCGGTGTCGTAGTCGTGCCATACGCCGGCGAACGCCACCGCGGCGGCGACGGTCAGCACGACGGCTCCGGCCGCGGTGACGGCGCAGAGCCGCCGCGTCACGCAGCCGGTGCGGCGCAGGCGCAGGAGGACGGCGCACAGGAAACCCAGCGCGACCAGCCCCGCGGCCCCGCACACCGCCAGGTCCAGCCACACGCTGTAGACCCAGAGGTTCCGCCGCGCGTCCCGCGTGGCGTGCGCGGCGTGGAAGGCGGAGGCGCGAGACGCCAGCACGCCGGCGAGGTCGCGGTACGCCGCGGCAAGCTTGCTCCGTGCCTCCAGCGTGTCGGTGGTGGCCGTGGCGGGGAGCGGGCGCAGCTCCTCCTGCTCGGCCCGAAGTTCCAGCGCCTGGGCCTGCGTGCGCAGCCGCGCCGCCTGGCTGGAGTCCGGCGCGGGCGCGAGAAGCGCGGCCGGGTGCAGCGGCTGCGGGGCCTGCCCGAAGCGGCCCCCCACCCACGCGCCCAGCGACGTCACCAGCAGCGGGGTAAGGACCAGCAGCAGGCCGGGGAGGAATGCAGCGGCGGTGCCGCGAAAGCCGCGGCCGTGTGGGGGAGGTGACATGGGGATGCCGACGGGAGGGGGTCGGCTGCGGGACTGGGAGCGAGCTGGCCCGGAGCCGCGTCAGGCGGGTGCGGCAACTTGTGTCTCAAGATGCGCTCTCGGAGCCCTCCGCGCCAGATTCGCGTATGGCGCTCACCCGGACTGGCGGAGCCGTTCGACCGCCTGGACGAGAGAGGGGAGCACCTCGCCGGAGGGGCCCTGCAGAAAGACGTCGGCGGCGTGCGTGAGCTCGGAGGGGGTGGGATTGACCTCGATGACGAGGGCGCCGTGACGGCGGGCCACCAGCGGCAGCTCGGCGGCCGGCCATACCGTCCCCGAGGTGCCGATGAGGAGCATGGCGTCGCACCGCTCCGCCAGCGACCACGCGCGCTCCGTCGCCTGCTCCGGCAGCATCTCGCCGAACCACACCACGTCCGGCCGCAGCGGCGAGCCGCAGACGGGGCAGGGCGGGGGGGCCTGCTCCTCCGCGTACGGCGGCAGGGGGCCGTCGTAGGGGTGGCCGCGGTCCAGGCACTTTACCCGCTGGATGCTGCCGTGCAGCTCCACCACGTCCGCCGATCCCGCCCGCGCGTGCAGCCCGTCGATGTTCTGCGTGACCACCGTGAGCCGCGGCACCAGCTCCTGCAGCCGGACCAGCGCGTGGTGGCCGGGGTTGGGCTGCGCCGCGCCGATGCGCTCGCGGCGCCACGCGTACCAGGTCCACACGCGGCGCGGGTCGGCGCGAAAGCCGGCCTCGGTGGCCAGCTCCTGCGGGTCGAAGCTGGCCCACAGCCCTTCCATGGCGTCGCGGAAGGTGGGGATGCCGCTCTCCTTCGACATCCCCGCGCCGCTGCTGACGACCACGCGGTGCGCGCCCGCCAGGATCCGCGCCGCGCGCTCCATCCCCTCCACCGTCACGCGCCCTCCCCGCGGAACTCCGCCACCACCTCGATGGGGCCCACGAGGGCCGCGTTGAAGGCGTCCATCTCCTCCGCCGGAATCCAGTACTCCTGGTGCCGCCGCGCGCCGGCCGTCTGCAGCGGGTAGCGCGCCAGAAAGTCGCTGCGCACCCGGAAGCGCGTGACGTAGCCCACGTAGCCGGAGGCCGCGTCCTTCGTGTTCCAGCCGCGCGCGATCTGCACCGCGTACTCCTCGTTGGCCACGGGATAGAAGATCGGCTGATGGGCCAGCCGCGGCGGAAACGCCCGCCAGCCGCTCGCCTCGATCAACTCCAGCTCCGCCTGCCCGACG
>DASQBH010001456.1:0-4305 GCA_035635315.1 Longimicrobium sp. | reverse complement strand
GGTCCACGAGGGTGCTGACCACGTCGCGCATCTCCGCGTCGTGGTCGATCAGCGTCCCCATCTCCGCCGGCGTCATTCCGTCCGGCGGCTCGTGGCCCACGACGATGGACTGCGCCTTTGGATCGCGGCCGCGGCGGCGCCAGGCGCGAAAGCCCAGCAGGAACGCGATCAGCGGCAGCCCCAGCGGCCACAGCTTCATGGTCTCCGCGCGGCGGTGCGCGGCCAGCAGCCGCTGGTGCTCCGCGTCGCTGGGGCGCGAGGCGATGGCGCCCGGGGGCCAGCCGACGGCCACCGTGAGCCCCTCCCCCTCCGCGAACTCGCGGGTGGTGGTGAAGGTGACGATGCGGCGCACGCTGTCCACCGCGATCTCCGCGTCGCGGTCCGTGCTTCCCGCGTAGCCGGTGTACGCGGCCACGCGCGTGGGGAGCGCGTCCGGCGGCAGGATGATGCGGGCGCTGGCGCGGGCGATGGGCATCGTCCAGTCGTTCCCCGTCACGTTCCAGTACAACTCGTCGAACGCCAGCTCGCCCTCTCCCGCAAAGTAGAAGCGGATGGCGTTGCTCACCCGGTAGCGGATGACGACCGTCCGCTCCGCGTTGTGCGCGCCGGGAACGTAGATGCGCAGCCGCCGCGTCCAGGAGTCGGGCTCCTCGGGCTCCATCCGCAGCGCGCGCCCCTGGTCGTCGGTCACGGAGACCACGTCCAGCCGCAGCTTTTCGCGGCGCCCTTCGGCCGTGTTGTGATTGAGGGAAAGGTCGCGCAGGATGCCGTTCCACTTGCCCGTAAAGGCGAAGCGGATGGTCTCGGTGACGTCCACCACTCCCTCCGGCTCCACGCGGAGAAGGGCGTCGTAGCTCTGGATGGCGATGGTGCTGTCGCTGCTCTGCGCGCCCGCCGGCGTGGCGAGCGCCAGCAGCAGGGCGCCGATGAGGAGGAGTGCGCGGCGCATGGGGATGCGGGGATGCGTTTCGGTGGATGGGGACGCCGGGCGCGGCGAGGGTGGCCGCGTCGGGTGGAATCAAGGGCCCGGGTTCGAGTACCTAGTACCTGGTACCTGAGGTCAAGGCACTCGGCACTCCGTACCGGATCAGAAGCTCACGCGCGGCACCTCGCGCTCCACGGGCGCGGCCTCGAAGAACTCGCGCGGCTGAAAGCCCATGGGGCCGGCCAGCAGGTTGCTCGGAAAGGTCATGATGGCGGTGTTCAGGTCGCGGACGACGGCGTTGTAGTAGCGCCGCGCGTTCTGCACCGCCTCTTCGATGCCGCCCAGCTGCCCCTGCAGGTCGCGGAAGCCGCCGCTGGCCTGCAGCTCCGGGTACGCCTCGACGGCGACCGTCAGCCCCCGCAGTGCGGAGGTGAGCCCGGCCTCGGCCTCGGCGCGCTCGGCGGGGCTGGCGTCGGCGGCGGCCACGGCGCGGGTGCGGGCGGCGACCACGGCGTCCAGCGTCTCGCGCTCGTGGGAGGCGTATCCCTTGACGGTCTCCACCAGGTTGGGAACCAGGTCCGCGCGCCGCTTGAGCTGCACGTCGATGTCGGACCAGGCGTTCTGCGCGCGCAGGCGCAGCCCCACCAGCCGGTTGTACAGGCCGATGGCCAGGATGACGAGCAATGCGACGACGGCGAGGATGATGATGAGCGTCATGCGCGGGCTCCGGCGGGTGTGGCGGCGGGCCGGCTCTCTCGGGCGAGGGGAGCCGGACGGGCAGAAGGACAAGCTAGGCCCGCGCGGTGCGGGTGTAAACACTGCGCGTGGCAGTTGGCCCGGCGCGGGGCCGCTCTGATGCCGATTGACAGATGCGGTGGGGCCGTCTACCATCCATGTGGGCGCGATACAGCGTCCAGCTATCACAGCCGAGCGCGCGGACCAGGAGCCGCGCGGCGGGGGACCCAATGGGCGAGCGATCGCCCCGGGGTGAATCCGGACCCGTTCCGGACGGAGACTTCCTGCTCCGAACCCGACAGCTAACCCCGCAGGCTTCATAGGGAGAGTGGTAGGATGATGCGACATCATCCCGCCGGGCCGGCGCACCGCGTGCGCTGCCCGGCTCCGTTCGTTATGCGGCCGCAAGCCCGCTCCTCGCGCAGGAGCAGGGCTCGCGGCCGTTCGTGCTTCTACTGCTTTTGGCCTCACACAGAGTCAACAGAGTCAACAGAGTTTTCTCGTGCCGCGCACATGCTCGTACCTCATCCCCCCCTTTTGTGAGATGACGTCGCGCGCCACGGGCTGATCGCACACCAGCGCCTGTACTCTGTTGACTCTGTTGACTCTGTGTGAGGCCAAGCTTTTACGGGACTTTGCCCTGGCACTGAGCCAGAAGGAACGAACGTGACGCATCCTGACGCCGCACAGACGCCAAAAGGCAGATACCTCGCGCTGATGTCGCTGGCCGCGCTGGGCGTGGTGTACGGCGACATCGGCACCAGCGTGCTGTACGCCGTGCGCGAATCCTTCCATCACACGCACGGCATCCACCCCACCCGCGACAACGTGCTGGGGGTGCTCTCGCTCATCTTCTGGGCGCTGGTACTGGTGATCTCCATCAAGTACGCCGTCTTCGTCCTGCGCGCCGACAACCGCGGGGAGGGCGGCATCCTGGCCCTCACCTCGCTGGTGACGCCCGTAGGGGCGATGCGGCGCAGCCCGCGCTGGGTGCTCATCATGCTGGGGCTGTTCGGCACGGCGCTGCTGTACGGGGACGGGATGATCACGCCCGTCATCTCCGTCCTGAGCGCCGTGGAGGGGCTGGAGGTCGCCACGCCGCTCTTCGAGCCGTACGTGGTGCCCATCACCATCGTCATCCTCATCGCGCTCTTCATGATGCAGAGCCGCGGGACGGCCACCGTGGGGCGCATCTTCGGGCCGGTGACGCTGGTGTGGTTCGTCACCATCGCGGTGCTGGGCGTGGCCAACATCGTCCGCGACCCAAGCGTGTTCGCGGCCATCAACCCGCTGTACGGCGTCCGCTTCTTTGCGCACAACGGGTGGAACGGCTTCCTGGTCCTGGGCTCCGTGTTCCTGGTGGTGACCGGCGGCGAGGCGCTGTACGCCGACATGGGGCACTTCGGGAGGAGGCCGATCCGGCTGGCGTGGTACTGGGTGGTGCTCCCCGCCCTGCTGCTGAACTACTTCGGACAGGGCGCGCTGCTCATCCACCACCCCGAGGCGGCGGACAACCCGTTCTTTCGCATGGTGCCGGCGTGGGCGCTGTACCCGGTGGTGGTGATCGGGACGATGGCGGCCGTCATCGCGTCGCAGGCCCTCATCACCGGCGCCTACTCGCTTACGATGCAGGCAGTGCAGCTGGGCTACATCCCCCGCGTGCAGATCGACCACACCTCGGCGCGCGAGCGGGGGCAGATCTACATCCCGCAGGTCAACTGGCTGCTGATGATCAGCTGCATCGGCCTTACGCTCGGCTTTCGCGACAGCACGCACGTGGCCGCCGCGTACGGCGTGGCGGTGACGACGACGATGGTCATCACCAGCCTCCTGCTCTTTCGCGTGGAGCGCGAGCGGTGGAAGTGGCCGCTGTGGGCTTCCCTGCTCTTCACCGGCTTCTTTCTGGCCGTGGACCTGGCGTTCTGGGGCGCCAACATCGTCAAGATCCCGCACGGCGGCTGGTTTCCGCTGGTCGTGGGCGCCCTGATCTTCGTGGCGATGACTACGTGGAAGACGGGGCGCGGCCTGCTGGCGGCGCGGCTGAACGCGGGGACGATGCCGATCGAGCTGTTCCTGGCCGACGTCGCCCGCAACCCGCCGCACCGGGTGCCGGGGACGGCCGTGTTCATGTACGGCAACCCGGCGGGAACGCCGCCCGCGCTGCTGCACAGCCTGAAGCACTACAAGGTGCTGCACGAGCGCACGGTCTTTCTCTCCGTGACCACGGAAGAGGTGCCGCACGTGGAGCCGGCAGAGAGCGTATCGGTGGAAGAGCTGGGGGAGGGATTCTACCGCATCACGCTGTCGTACGGCTTCATGGAAGACCCCGACGTCCCCGCCGCCCTGGCGACGATCCAGGTGCCCGGGCTGGACCTGGCCCCCGCGCGCACCAGCTACTTCCTGGGCCGCGAGACGCTGATCCCCTCGAAGGAGCCCGGGATGGCGCGGTGGAGACGCGCCCTGTTCGCCGTCATGGCCCGCAACGCGCGACCCGCGACGGCGTTTTTCGGGCTGCCCGCGAACCGCGTGGTGGAGCTCGGGGCGCAGATCAGACTGTGACGGCGAGTGCGTGGGTGCGGGAGTGCGGGAGTCGTAGCGAAAACTGCCAGAGTCGGGAACCCATACCAGGGGCGTGCACGATGACG
>DASQBH010001455.1:0-5782 GCA_035635315.1 Longimicrobium sp. | reverse complement strand
GGGCGCCGTGAGGTACCAGTACGCCTCCCGTTCCGCCGCCCCGGCGCCCGGCGGCCGGGGGCTGTGCGCCCGCTCGCGCGCCGCCAGCCCGTGCCGGCGCGCGAACCCCGGCTCGATCCACGGCGGCAGCGGGCGCTCCATGGTGGGGCGCAGCGGGCGTCCCCGCAGCCACCCCAGCCCGTCCACCACCCATGGCGGCAGCAGCGGCTGCACGGCGTATTGAAAGAGGTCGCGCGGGTCGGTGCCGCCCTTGGCCTTCCACTCGCGCCAGAGCGTGCGCCAGCGTCCTTCGCGCAGCAGGTCCGCCAGGTACAGGTTGCTGGTGAAGAACAGCTGGTCGCCGCCGTTGCCGTCCAGCGCCACCCGCGCGCCCAGCTTGCGGCTGCGGGCGACCAGCGCGCGGTTCCACGCCTCGAACACGTGCCCGAACGGCTCGTCTCGCTCCGCCGCGCTCTCGCGGATCCGTTCGAACAGGGGGATGTCGGCGATGCGGAGCCAGCGCACGGGCCGCTTCCACCGCCGGGCGACGCGCGCGATGATCTCGTCCTCGCGTCCGGGATCGCCCGGGGGATGGCTGACGGAGACGATCTCCGGCGGATCGCCCCCCGCGCGCAGCCGGGCCACCGCCCCCGACGCCAGCACGGCGGTGGAGTCCCATCCACCGCTCATCCACACGGCTGCCGGGGCGTCCGGCGCGAGGCGCTCCGCCGTGGCGGCGATCAATCGCTCCCGCAGCGCCTCGGCCGCCTCGTCGAACGCCGGGGTGGGGGCGGAGCCCATCCGCGGCGGCGTCCAGTGCCGGTCCACACGGATCCCGCCCTCCTCCGCCACCAGCGTGTGCCCGGCGGGGAGGGTGCGGATGGCGCGGAACGCCGTGGCGTCGCTCCCGGCCCAGAGCCCCGCCGCGGTCTCGGCCAGGGTGACCAGGTCCAGCGCGTCCGGGCACGCCGGGTGTTCCAGGACGCCGCCGGGGGTGGACGCGGCCACCAGGGTGTCCGGGAGCGCCGCGTACACCAGCGGCCGCTTGCCCGCGAAGTCGCGGGCGCAGACGGCGCGGCGGGCGTGCGCGTCCCACAGCACGAAGGCAAAGTCGCCCTCCAGCCTTTCCGCGCACCGCGTCCCCCAGGCGCGGTAGGCGGCAAGGATCAGCGCGGCGGCGGAGTCGCCCCCCGCGCGGACGCCGGCCTCGGCCAGGGCGCGCAGCAGGTCGCGGCGGTGGTAGAGCGCCGCGTCGGCCGCCACGCAGACGGCGCGGTCCGCCGCCACCTCGGCCGGCCCGCCCAGGTGCGCCGCCGTCTCCCACCCGTGCCGCGCCACGGCCAGCAGGGCGCCGGGCGCGCGGTGCACGTCCACGGCCGCGGAGCCGCGCCGGGCCATGCGCGCCAGCATTCGCCCCGCGCCGGCGTAGGTGGGGGGCGGGCCAAAGACGCCCAGCACGGCGCTCACCGCGCCGCTCCCGCGTCCGCCGGCAGCGCCGGGGGGTGCAGGGAAAGAAAGCGGGGCGCGCGCCGCCCGTCGTCGCCCAGCACGGCGCCGTCCAGCTCCACCCACGCGTGCGCCGCCAGCCCGCCCCCCTCGCGCCGCACGCCCAGGCGAATGCGTGCGCCGGGGATGCCGTCGCGCACGAGCAGGCGGTGCAGCGCCAGGGCGCGCACCAGGCAGGCGGGGCGAAAGAGGCTGGCGGAGGCGGCGCGGTCCACCGCGGCCGCGAGCGCACGCGCGCGCTCCGCGTCCCCCTCCGCCGCCCGCGCCGGCTGCGCCGCCGGGCCCGGGCGCACCAGCGCGCCGGCGGGGCGCGTCCATACGCGCAGCTGCGCGCCCAGCAGGGCGGCCTGCGCGCGCGCCAGGGCGCTGCGCTCGGCGGTGGGGAGCGCGGCGGCGCTACGCAGCCGCGCCAGCCAGCGAAGCATCGTCGCTCCTTGCCGCCGTGGCCGCGCGCAGCAGCCCTTCCGCCACCAGCGCCTCCACCAGCTTCTCCACGTCCGCCCGCACCCGGCGCGGGTCCGCGTCGGGGTACTCGGCCGCCACCGCCGCCGACAGCTCGTCCATCGTGCGCGCGGCGGGGAGCAGCTGCCAGACGCGCGCGCCCACGGCGTTCAATCCGAAGTACACCTCGCTGCGCGTGTCCAGCAGCACGGCACCGTCGGGAAGGGCCTGAAAGAGGATGCCGAGTGCGGGTGAAGGGAGCATGGCGTTCATCGGGGAGGGCCGCGGGGGCGAGGCGGTACGCTCCGGAAGGCGGTGCGGACCATGTGCCACCCTGCGCGCGACGCGGGCGCGGCGCCGGCGCCGGCGCGGGAATCGGCCCGCCGCCAGCCCGGAGCGCGCCGGAAAGGCGATTGTCCGCGCCGGCGGCGCCGGAACGGAGTGTGGCCCCGCCGCAGCAATCCCGTCCCGGTGTCGCGCCGCCGCGACAACCCGGCGGTCCCCGGGGCGCGGCCGGTGCCGCCGGCGAGGCGCTGTGGCGCGGCCGCATCACCTGTGCGCGCGGTGAGGGCGGATCGCGCGGAAATCCGCCCGCCGTTCCTGACCGGGCGAGGCCGGCGGCGGCGCACGGGGGTTGCACCTGTCGGCATCCGACCGAGCCGCTCCACCCCCTCCTCCCACGCGCCCGTCGCATGCCATCCACCGACCGCATCCTCCTCCTCCCGCGCCGCCCCGCCCACTTCTTCACCGTGGACGTGGAGGAGTGGTTCCACGCCGCCGCGCTGGAGCGCGCCGTCGATCCCGGCCGCTGGGACTCGCTGGAGAGCCGCGTGGAAGGGGCCACGGACGCGCTGCTGGAGGCGATGGACCGCCACGGCGCGCGCGGCACCTTCTTCATCCTGGGGTGGGTGGCGCGGCGGCGGCCGGGGCTGGTGCGGCGGATCGCGCGGGCGGGGCACGAGGTGGCCTCGCACGGGTGGGATCACCGGCGGGTGACGTCGATGTGGCCCAACGACTTTCGCGGCGACGTGCGGCGGACCATGGAGGTGCTGGAGGATGCCACGGGGACGGCCGTCCTGGGCTACCGCGCGCCCAACTTTTCCCTGGTGCGCGGCTGGGAGTGGGCGATGGACGTGCTGCTGGGGGAGGGATACCTCTACGACTCCAGCGTCTTTCCCGGCCGTACGGGCCACCCGGCGGATGCGCCGGCCGTGCCGTATCGAATCCAGCGCACCCCCGGCACCCTGCTGGAGGTGCCGATGAGCTCCGCCGCGTTCGGACCGGTCCGCATCCCCGCCGGCGGGGCCTTCTTTCGCCTGCTGCCGTACGCCGTCACCGCGCGGGCGCTGCGGCAGGCCGAGGCGGCCGGGCGGCCGGGGATGTTCTACCTGCACCCGTGGGAGACGGACCCCGGCCAGCCGCGGGTGGCGGTGGGCCCCCTCACCCGCGTGCGCCACTACGCCGGGACGGAGACGGTGGCGGCCAGGCTGGAGCGGCTGCTCTCGGAGTTCCGCTTTACCTCCATCGCCCGGGCCCTGGGACTCTCCACCGGGTCGGAGGCGGAGGCGGTCGCCGCGATGGCGGGGGAGGGCGCATGGGGCTGAAGGTGGAGCGCTTCGCGGGGACGGCGCAGGAGTGGGACGCTTTCGCCGTGGCGCAGCCGGGCTCGACGCACGCGCACCGCTTCGGGTGGAAGGGGGTCGTGGAGCGCGTGTACCGGCACGACTGCCCGTACCTGTGCGTCCGCGCGCCCGGCGGGGCGCTGCGCGCGGTGCTGCCGCTGGTGGAGGTGCGGGCGCCGCTGCTGGGTCACTCGTTCGTCTCCATGCCGTACCTGAGCCACGGCGGCCCCCTGGGCGAGCCGGAGGCGGTCCGCGCCGTGGTGGCGCACGCGGCGCGGCTGGCGGCGGACGCGCGCGCGGACCTGCTGGAGCTGCGGACGGCGGAAGCGCTGGACGCCGGGCTGCGGCGGGTGGACGAGAAGATCACCTGCGTGCTGCCGCTGGACGGCGGGGCGGACGCCGTGTGGGGGCGTTTCTCCGGCAAGCTGCGCAGCCAGGTGCGCCGGCCGGAAAAGGCGGGGGCGACGGTGCGGTTCGGCGCGGACCAGCTGGATCCGTTCTTCGCGGTCTTCGCGCGGACCATGCGCGACCTGGGAACGCCGACGCATCCCCGCGCCTTTTTTCGCGCCGTGGCGGATGAGATGGGGGAGGACGCGTGGTTCGGGTGCGTGTACCTGGACGGCCGGCCCGCGGCGGGGGGGTGCGCGCTGCGCCACGGCGACTCCGTGGAGCTGGTGTGGGCCGGCGCGCTGCGCGAGGTGAGCGCGTCCGCGCCCAACATGCTGCTGTACGCCAGCTTCATCCGCCGCGCCGCGGAGGCGGGGGCGGCGGCGTTCGACTTTGGCCGGTGCACGCCGGGGGGCGGAACGCACCGATTCAAGCGCCAGTGGGGGGCGGCCGACGTGCCGCTCCCCTGGCTGCGCGCCGTCCGCCCCGGTGCCTCCGCGCCCTCCGCGGACCGTGGCGCGTTCGCGCTGGGCGCGCGGATGTGGCGGCGGCTGCCGCTGCCGGTGGCCACCTGGCTGGGTCCGCCCATCCGCGGGGGAATCCCGGCGTGAGGGGCGAGAGAATCGGGCCTCCGCGCGCGGGGGCGGGTGGGTTCGCGCGGCGAAAGGCATCCCGCCGTCGGGCCGCCGGGGCGAATGAATTCGCGGCATCGACCACACAAAGTCCGCCCGCGCGGACTCGGCGGCCGGGCGGTGTGCGGTGGCCCGGGCGACTGCGCGTCCGCACGGGGAGTGTTTCGGCTGAGCCGTCCGGAGCGAATGAATTCGCGGCAACGACGTCACGCTGTCCGCCTGCGCGGACACGGCGGCCTGGGGGGGTGCGGCGTCCCGGGCGACTGCGCGTCCGCACGGGGAGTGTCTCGGCTGAGCCGTCCGGAGCGAATGAATTCGCGGCAACGACGTCACACTGTCCGCCTGCGCGGACACGGCGGCCCAGGGGTGTGCGGCGTCCCGGGCGACTGCGCGTCCGCGGCCGGGGGATGGGGCGATGAGCGCGTTCCGGCATCTGCCGCCGGCGCACTCGCCGGTGCCGGCACGCGGGGTGGCGGCGGGGATGCGCGCGGTGTTTGGTGAGCAGATGGCGTCGCGGGTGCACGACCTGGTGCAGCGCGACTGGGGCGCGGGCGACGTGCTGCTGACCTCCAGCGGCACGGCGGCGCTGGTGCTGGCGCTCCGCGCGGCGGCGGCGCCGCGCCCCGGCGCACCCGTCGCGCTTCCCGCGTACGGCTGCTACGACCTGGCCACGGCCGCGGCCGGGGCGGACCTTCCCGCCGTCCTGTACGACGTCGATCCGGCCACCCTGGCACCCGATGCGAGATCGATGGAGCGCGCGCTGGCGGCGGGCCCGTGCGCGCTGGTGGTGGCGCACCTGTACGGCGTGCCGGTGGACGTGCCCGCGCTGGCACCCCTGGCCGCGGGGGCGGGAGCCATGCTGGTGGAGGATGCGGCCCAGAGCGCCGGCGCCGTCGTGGGGGGACGGCCGGCGGGCGCGCTGGCATCCGTCTCGGTGCTGAGCTTCGGGCGGGGAAAGGGGCGCACGGGCGGAGCCGGCGGCGCGCTGCTGGCGCACGACCTGGCCGGGCAGGCGGCGCTGCGCCATGCGCGGCTGCGCGTGGACGAGGGGGACGCGGGGTGGCGCGACCTGGCGGCCGCCGCGGTGCAGTGGATGCTGGCGCGGCCGTCCGTCTACGCCTTCCCCGCCGCGCTCCCCTTCCTGCGGCTGGGCGAGACCGTCTACCATCCGCCGTCCCCGCCGCGGCGGCTGTCGCGCGCGGCGGCTGGGGTGCT
>DASQBH010001454.1:0-7326 GCA_035635315.1 Longimicrobium sp. | reverse complement strand
GTTGCCGCGAATTCATTCGCCCGGCAGGCGGGCGGCACGTTGCCGGCCGGAATCGCAACGAGCACAGTCGCCCAGGACAGGGCGTGCCGGAATCCCCCGGTTGCGGACGCGCAGGGGCTTCAGTTCGGGTTGCAACCGTTTGGACCGCGGCGGGTACGATGGCCCCGCCGCGGTTTTGACCATTGAACCGGGAGGATGGATGAGCGGTGGAGCGTCGGACGGCGAAGACGTCTTTCCGGGATCGCAGGGGTCGGCGCACCTGGTGGAGTGGATCGACCGGATGCTGATCGACCTGCGGCAGGGGCGCGTGAACGACGCCCGCGCGGCGCTGGAGTCGGAGGAGTGGCGCACGCTCAACCTCTCCGGCATCCCCCAGCCGATCGTCAACCAGCTGTGCGAGAGCCTGGACGTCGCCGCCGAGGCACTTCAGGAGCACCAGCCCTCCCCCGGCGAGGCCGAAGCGGCGCTGCTCATCGCCCGCTCCCGCTTCATCCCCGGCGCCTAGCGCGGCTCATCCAACGGATTCCCCAACCCGCTTCCATACGAGGTAAACGATGCGCTGGATCAACATGCTCCTGCTCGCCACCCTGGCCTCGCTGGTGCCGGCCGCGCCCGCCGCGGCGCAGATGCAAGGGACGTACAGGCTTACGCAGCTGGAAGGGCAGGCGCTCCCCGCTCCCTCGCCGGACGAGGACAACGTGACGGTGCACGCCGCCGCGCTCATCCTGGCGGAGGACGGCCGCTACACGTTCCAGCTCAGCGCGAGCGGCGCAGCCCAGGCCTCGCCCGAGGACCATCAGGCCACCGGCACCTATCGCGTGGAGGGCGACACGCTGTTCCTGGAGATGGACGATACGGACGAACCCATCCCCCTGACGTTTCTGCTGGAGGATGGACGGCTTACGATGACGGTCCCGGCCGGGTACACGTACACCTTCCAGCGGCAGTAGCCCGGCCGGCGCGCTATGGCTGAGCGGGGGAGGCGCGCAGGAGCTTGTACGGGTTCAGGTCCCGCCCGCGCCACCACTTGTTGGGATCGTTGACCACGAACACGGCAAAGTGCAGGTGCGGCGCGCCGCTCACGTTGCCGGTGCTCCCCACGTAGCCGATCGTATCGCCCTGGCGCACCAGGTCACCTTCCTTGAGGCCGGCGCGCCAGCCGTTCAGGTGGGCGTAGTAGTAGATGGTGCGCCCGTCCAGGTCGCGCTGGTACACCGAGATCCCGCCGACCGCGTTCGAATCGCGCTTGACGATGGTCCCCGCGGCCGCCGCGATTACCGGGGTGCCGCGCGGGGCGAAGATGTCGACGCCCTTGTGCCCGCGCCCGCCCGAGCGCGGCGCGCCGTACGTGTCCTTGAGCTCGCTCGTCCGCACCCCCGCCACCGGCACCACCATCCCCGCCGACCGCACCGGCCGCAGGCTCTCGCGCGTGGGGAACGAGATGACCAGCGCGCGCTCCGACACCGCCAGGTAGACCAGCAGCCCCAGCAGCAGCCCCGCCTCCACCAGCGCGGCCGCGATCACGACGTTGCGGAACGACAGGCGTACGCGCATCCAGCCTCCATCCATTCGCGAGAATGGAGATCCAGGGGCAGGAAGCGGACCCGGAGAAGAAAAGGCGCAGGTCCGCGGAGCCATTTCCGCTGACCTGCGCCGTTCGATTTGGATACCACATCCGCAAACAGAATCGGCTTCACACCGAAATCCGCCACGCACTGGATTGGGACGATTGCTGTCATTCTGAGGGAGGCGCCGCGCGTAACCGTCTTTCTCGCACGAACACCTGTGCGCCGACCGAAGAATCTTTATCGGGAACGGGCGGCTTCTCGCGCGGAACCCAACGTGGCCGACAAGATCATGCGCCCATCGTAAAGATCCTTCGGTCGGCGCACAGGCAATCGTGCGTGCGGACCAGACGGAGTGCGCGCCTCCCTCAGGATGACACCGTTTGCCGAATCCGTATCCGCAATCTTTTTGCTGATCCGGTATGAGTCTCCAGCCTGGAAGATAGATACCGGCTCAGCCTGCAGGGACCGCCGAATCCACCTTCACCCGCGCGCCGTTCAACCGTGGATCGAGCCGGCTGACCACGCGGAGCGCCTCGTGGGGAAACGCGTGCAGCAGGTAGAGAAGGCGGAACGTTGTACCGGAGGCGATCTTTCCCTGTCGCAGCTTGGATACGTATCCAGGGGAAAGATTGGCGAACCGCTCGATCTGCACCTGCGTGAGCCCCGCCCGGCACAGGTCGTTGATCAGCGCCCGCTGCTGACGCAGCCGCTTGCGACGATAGGACCTCTCCAGCGCGTCGTCCAGCGCCGCTGCCTGTTGCTGCGTGAACGTCATGTCTCCACACGCATCGCACACGGGCAGGATGAGATCATCTCGAATCCGCACCCGCGGATCATCCCGATGGTCCATTACCATTCCCGCTACGTTCGTGGGCCGCTGCATGCCCATGCCACACCCGCCGCACGACCGCTCGGCTGGAATAGCCGCAACGTTCATGTGAACCTCTGACGTAATTGAGGGCGACGATCCAGGATTGGATCGAACCAATTATGTCAGCCCGGCAGGCGGAGCGCAATGGACACTCCGAACACGCCAGCTACGGATCAAAGTGGTCAAAGGAACAGCTTCGCCACCTCGGGCTTGACCACCTTGCCCATGGCGTTGCGGGGGAGGGATTCCACGCGGCGCAGGTCGCGGGGGAGCTTGTAGGGGGCAAGGTGCTCGCGCGCCCACTCCTGCAGCGCGGGGAGCGTAAGGTCCGAGTCCGCCGGCGTCTCGACCATGACGCAGACGCGCTCGCCCCACTGCTCGTCCGCCACGCCCACGACGGCGCACTCGCCGATCTGCGGGTGCGTGCGCAGCACCTCCTCGATCTCCAGCGCGGAGACCTTGTAGCCGCCGGTCTTGATGATGTCCACGCTGCGCCGGCCCAGGATGCGGTAGTAGCCGTCCTCCACCACCGCCACGTCTCCCGTGCGGAACCAGCCGTCGCGAAACGCCTCGGCCGTGGCCTCGGGGCGGCGCCAGTACTCCAGGAACACGCCGGGCCCGGCGATCTCGATCTCTCCCGGCGTGCCGGGCTCCACCAGGGCGCCGTCCTCGTCCACCAGCCGCGCGCGCACGCCGGGAAGCGGCATCCCCACAAAGCCGGGGCGCCGCTCGCCGTGCAGCGGGTTGCTGAGGGCCATCCCGATCTCCGTCATCCCGTAGCGCTCCAGCAGCACGTGGCCGCTGATCTGCCGCCAGCGCTCCAGCGTCTGCACCGGGAGCGCGGCGGACCCGCTCACCATCAGCCGCATCCCACGGCACCCGGCCGACATCCGCTCCCGGCGCGCCTCGTCCGCCCCGTCGTACGCGGCGATCAGGCGGCCGTAGACGGTGGGGACGGCCATGAACAGCGTAAGCCGCCCGCTCTCGATGGTCCGCCACGTCTCGTCCGCGTCGAAGCGGGGCAGGATCTCGCACGCGGCGCCGGACCAGAGCGCGCAGGTGAGCACGTTGACGATGCCGTGCACGTGGTGCAGCGGCAGCACCAGCAGGGTGCGGTCGTCCGCCGTCCACCCCCACGCCTGCACCAGCGACGTCACCTGCGCGCGCAGGCCGGCGTGCGTGGTCACCGCGCCCTTGGGCTTGCCCGTGGTCCCGCTGGTGTAGACGATCATCGCCCGCCGCGCCTCGTCCACCGCGGGGAGCGGACCGGGCTCGGCGGCGAGCGCGTCACCGCTGGCCAGGAAGCGCCGCCCGTTGCGCTCCGCGATCGGCCGCAGCGCCTCCGCGAACTGGGGGTGCGCCACGACGATCTCCGCGTCCGCGTCCTGGATCACGTACTCCAGCTCCGCCGGCGGATGCGAGACGGCCAGCGGCACCGCGATCCCCCCCGCGCGCCACACGCCCCACTGCAGGGCCACGTAGTCCCACCCCGGCGGTGCCAGGAACGCCACCCGCGCCTCGCCCAGGTCGTCCCGCCCCTCCAGCAGCGCCGCCGCCACCCGCGCCGACGCATCCAGCAGCTCCGCGTAGGCAAAGGTGCCCTCCGCGGCCACGACGGCGGTTCGGCCGGCGTGCTCGCGGGCACGGGCCACGAGGGGGAGCTCGGCAGCGGCGAGAGTCATTGGGCAGGGCCGCGGTTGAGGGGTGGACAGGGTCGGCTGCCCCACAAGGTAAGCAGGCCCGGCGCCGCGCGCACTCGGCGGGAACGGATGTCCCATTCCCCCGGCCTCATACGTTAGCCGGGGTACTCTCTCGTACGACATCACCTCCTCCCGGCGGCGGGGAACAAACGTGGCCGGCGAGGGGATGATGCAGCTGGACTTTCCCACCCCCACGAACACGGCTCCGTCCGACCCCGATCCGTTCGCGCGGCCGACGCGCGTCGAATCGCGATCCTCCCTTCCCTCCCGAAGCATCCCGCCGCGCATGCCGACCCACCTCCTCCTCCGCCGCCTCGCCGCGCCCGCGATCTTTGCGCTGGTCGCCGCGTGCGAGTCGACGTCGACCATCAGTCCGCCGCCTCCGCCCCCACCACCGCCGCCGCCGCAGGAGCCCGCGCAGGTGGCGTGGCTGCGGGCCAACGCGCGCCCCATCCGCTCCCTCTCCGTGGCGGACCGCGACTTCAGCGACCTGCAGCCGCTCAAGGCCGCCATCGGCAACGCCCGCGTGGTGATGCTGGGCGAGCAGTCGCACGGGGACGGCACCACCTTTCTGGCCAAGGCGCGGCTCGTCGCCTTTCTGCACCAGGAGATGGGATTCGACGTGCTGGCGTGGGAGAGCGGGGTGTGGGACGTGGGGCAGGTGTGGCGGCAGGTGCAGGCGGGGGCGCAGGTGCTGCCGGCCAGCAAGCGCGGCATCTTCGGCATCTGGATGGGGAGCGAGCAGGTGCTGCCCACCATCGACTACGTGGCCAGCACCATCGGCACGGCGCGGCCGCTGGAGCTGGCGGGGTTCGACAACCAGTTCACCGGCACGCTGGCGGACGACTCGATGCACATCCTGACGGAGCGGTTCGCCAGGCGGATCGGTTCGGCGGTGGTGGACGACGCGGAGTGGCCGGCGGCGCACGAGACGCTGCGTCAGCTGGCGTCGGGGCTTCACTACCTGACCAAGCCGACCGCCGGGGAGCAGGACCGGCTGCTGCGCCTGCTCGCCGCGCTGCGGACGGACGCCGCCGGGCGCCCCGCGGCCGACCCCGAGGCGCTGTTCTGGACGCAGGTGCTGGAGAGCGTGGACGCGTACGCACGGGCCGTGTGGGCCATGCCCGCCGGCGAGTACGGGATCGGCGCCGCGCGAGACAGGCAGATGGGGCGCAACCTGGTGTGGCTGGCCAACGTGTACTACCCCGGCCGCAAGATCATCGTGTGGGCGGCCAGCATCCACATCGCCCGCGAGGTGGCCGATCTGCGCACGCCGGGCGGCCAGCAGCCGTACCTGGCCAGCTCGAACGTGCTGATGGGCGGCGAGGCGCACCGCGTGCTGGGCCCGGACATGTACACCATCGGCTTCACCGCCTCATCCGGCGGCTGGGGGCGCTGGGGCATGCCTCCAACACTCCTGGCGGCGCCGATGGACGGGTCGCTGGAGGCGTACTTTACCCAGGCGGGGATGCAGAACGCGTTCGTCGACTTTCGCGCGCCGGCCGCCGGCGGCGAATGGCTGCGCGACCTGTGGACGCGGCCGTTCGGCTACTCGTACCTGCGCGGCGACTGGACCCGCATCCTGGACGGGATGATCTACACGGCCGAGATGTCCCCCAGCACCCCCGCCTCCCCCTGACCGGCACGGATGGGGACGCCGCCGATCGGACGCGGCGTCCCCATACCCCATCGCTCCACGGGAACAAACGACGTAGCCGCCGGGAAGCAGGTCACCCCCCTGTCGTGCCGCCCCTTTCTCCACACATCGCCATGCCGACCCACCTGCTCCTCCGCCGCCTCGCCGCGCCCGCGATCTTTGCGCTGGTCGCCGCGTGCGAGTCGACGTCGACCACCAGTCCGCCGCCTCCGCCCCCACCGACGCCGCCGCAGGACCCGGCGCAGGTGGTGTGGCTGCGGACCAACGCGCATCCCATCCGGTCCCTTTCCGTTGCCGACCGCGACTTCAGCGACCTGCAGCCGCTCAAGGCCGCCATCGGCGACGCGCGGGTGGTGATGCTGGGCGAGCAGTCGCACGGGGACGGCGCCACGTTCCTGGCCAAGGCGCGGCTGATCGCATTCCTCCACCAGGAGATGGGCTTCGACGTGCTGGCGTGGGAGAGCGGCCTGTGGGACGTGGGGCAGGTGTGGCGGCAGGTGCAGGCCGGGGCGCAGGTGCTGCCGGCCAGCAAGCGCGGCATCTTCAGCATCTGGATGGGGAGCGAGCAGGTGCTGCCCACCTTCGATTACGTGGCGAGCACCGTGGGCACGGCGCGGCCGCTGGAGCTGGCGGGCTTCGACAACCAGTTCACCGGCAGCCTGGCCCGCGATTCGATGGCCATCCTGACGGAGCGCTTCGCGCGCAGCATCGGCTCCACCGTGCCGGACGACGCGGAGTGGCCCGCGGCGCGGGAGACGCTGCGCCAGCTCGCGTCCAACCTGCACTACGCCACCAAGCCCACCGCGGCCGAGCAGGCCAGGCTCCTGCGCCTGCTCTCCGCGCTGGCCCAGGACGTGGCGGCGCGCCCGGCCACGGACCGCGAGGCGCTGTTCTGGACGCAGGTGCTGGAAGGCGTGCAGACGCACGCGCGGGCCATCTGGGCCGAGCTCCCCAACCAGTCCACGCCGGAGGCGGCCAACGCGCGCGACACGCAGATGGGGCGCAACCTGGTCTGGCTGGCCAACACGTACTATCCCGGGCGCAAGATCATCGCGTGGGCCGCCAGCTCGCACATCGGGCGCGACATGGGACAGCTGCGCGCGCAGGACGGCCAGCAGTACTACCAGAACGTCTGGACGGTGCACATGGGCGGCGAAGCGTACTCCGTGCTGGGCGCGCAGATGTACGCCATCGGCTTTACCGCCGGAACGGGCAGCTTTGGCCGGTACTCCATGGCACCTACCACCCTGCAGCCGCCGCTGGCCGCGTCGCTGGAGGCGTACCTCACTCAGGCGGGCAAGACGAACGCCTTCGTGAACTTCCGGAATCCGGCCGCCGGCGGTGAATGGCTGCGCGACATGTGGACGCGGCCGTTCGGCTACGCGTACATGCGCGGGGACTGGACACGCGTGTTCGACGGGATGATCTACACGGCCGAGATGACGCCCAGCACCCCCGCCGGCTGATCGCCCGGGAGATGGGGACGCCGACCAGACGCGGCGTCCCTATCCCCCATCGCTCCCGGGGAAC
>DASQBH010001453.1:0-4732 GCA_035635315.1 Longimicrobium sp. | reverse complement strand
GTCGAGTTCGGGATGAACGTGCAGCAGGCGGCGGAGGCGCCCAACATCAACAGCTTTCAGATGCGCAGCAGCTTTGGCGGGCACGAGAGCCGGCCGGGGCGCATCCTGCTGGCGGAGTCCATGCCCGACTGGGTGCGCGCGGAGCTGCGGCGGATGGGGTACGAGCTCACCTTCGAAGAGCGGACGTCTGGCCCTATCAACGCCATCTTCTTCGACCGCGAGCACGGCACCTTCTGGGGCGGCAGCAGCCACCACGGCGAGGACTACGGGATCGCATGGTAGCACGCCGCCCGCGCCTCTCCCTCCACCGCCGCCGGATCGTGACCGCGCTTGCCTTGCTGGCCGCCGGGGCGCTGCCGGCAGGGTGCAAGGGCGGCGGCAGGGTGGCCGATCCGCAGGTGGTCCGGGAGAGAATCGCCCGTGCGGAGCGCCGTCCGCAGGCGGAGGTCTGGATCGGCTCCACCACATCGCCGGAAGAAGAGCCGATCCAGCTCGGCGACCAGGTGCGCGTCGCCGCGCTCAAGGTGATCCGCGTCACGCGCGAACCCGATCGGGAGGCAGAGCGCCGGGCGCGGATGATCTGGACCAGCCGCAACCCCGCCGTGGCGACGGTGGACAGCGCCGGGCGGGTGACGGCGCTGGCGCCGGGGCGAACGACCATCATCGCGCAGCTGGACCCCGCAACCCTGCCGGCGTGGGCGCCGCCCCCGGAAGCCGACTCCACCTACGTGCGCGTGGTGCCCGTGAACGCCGCGCTGGCCCGCCTGCGCTTTCGCTCCCTCGCCATCTCCCGCGCCGAGGCCAGCGCCAACAACTGCGCGGTCTCGGAAGACGGCCGGCCCTACTGCTGGGGAATGGACATCTCGGCGGACGAGGAGGTCTACAAGACGCTCGAAGCGGTGCCGGGCGGCGCGCGCTTCGCCTCCGTCACGCGGGGGGAATCGCACAGCTGCGGGCTGACGGCGGATGGGCGGGCGCTCTGCTGGGGCGCGAGCGCGCGGGGTGCGCTGGGGACGGGCTCCATCCTCCCCGCGCGCCGTCCGGCACCGGTTGCGCCGGAGCTGCGCTTCGTACAGCTGAGCGCGGGGCGAGAGCACACCTGCGGAGTGACAGCCGCGTCGGAGCTCTACTGCTGGGGCAGCAACCTGGCGGGGCAGACCGGCCCGCGCGCGGACGATCGCTGTGCCTCTCGGGTAACCATCGACCACGGTCCGCGCCGCGAGCGGGCCTCGTGCAGCCCGCGGCCGGTGCGGGTGATGCCGGACGTACCCGTGCGCACCGTGGCCGCGGGCGATGCGCACACCTGCGCGCTGGACGCCGGCGGAACGCCGTGGTGCTGGGGCGACGACTTCGACCAGCAGGTTCCCCGCGCCGGCGCCCGGCCCACGCGGGTCGCCACGGATCAGCGGTTCACGAGCCTGTGGGCGGGGAGCCGGCACACCTGCGCCCTGACCGCCGCGGGCGAGGCGTACTGCTGGGGGCGCAACTGGAGGGGACAGATGGGGATGGAAAGCCCCAGGCTTTCCCGCACACCCCTGCGCGTGCCCGTGGATGCGCGCTTCACCAGCCTGGCCACGGGCGACGAGCACACCTGCGGCATCGCCATGGACGGACGCGCCTGGTGCTGGGGGTATGACTGGGGTGGAATGCTGGGCACCGGACGGGAGCCGCAGGGACAGCAGGCGCCCGCACCCGTGGCCCGGGGGCTGCGTTTCCGGCAGCTGGCGGCGGGGAAATCGCACACCTGCGGCGTGACGATCGCGGGCGGGCTGTTCTGCTGGGGCGGCGGGCTGTATTTCGATCTCGAAGGAGCCACGCTGAACGATCGGCCGGAGCCCGTGCGGGTCGCGGGACCGCAGGGGTGAGTGCGAAAGTGCGAAAGTGCGAAAGTGCGAGAGTGCGAGAGTGCGAGAGTGCGAGAGTGCGAGAGTAAGAGAGGATGACGATGGGTGAGCTGGCAGCCATCTGGATCAAGCGGATGAAGCGGGGGCCGATGGACCCGGTGGACACGGCCGCGCTGGTCGCCAAACGCGGGCTCGTGGGCAACGCCGACCAGGGGCGCAGGCGGCAGGTGACGCTGATCGAGGAAGAGGTGTGGCGGTCGCTGATGGAGCGGCTGGGCGGCGACGTCCATCCCTCCTCCCGCCGCGCCAACCTGATGCTGCGCGGCATCCGCCTGTCGGAGACGCGAGGGCGCGTGCTCCGCATCGGCGGGTGCCGCATCCGCGTCGGCGGGCACCTTACGCCGTGCAACCTGATGGACGAGGTGCTCCCCGGGCTGCAGGCGGCCATGCGCCCGGACTGGGGCGGCGGCGCCTTTGCCGAGGTGCTGGACGATGGGGAGATCCGCGTGGGCGACGCCGTCGAGTGGCTGGATGACGATCCCGACACCCTCCCCAGCCGCGCGCGAGACACCCGAGCCGAGCCCGCGGCGTCCTGACCCCGGCACGATGAAAGCGAGCGACGATCGGCGGATGCGAGGGCCTCTCGCATCCGCCGATTTCGTTTACTTCCGGGCCGCGGCGCGGTGGAGGCCGAGCGCGCAACATCTTGATCCATGGTGATTTAGGTGCATCCAGCGAGGCACGGGGATTGCCTTCGTTCCGGGCCCCACTTTCAACCGGAGGAGCAACAGGATGCAGAAGCCGATCAACGGACGGATGCACGGGATGATGGACTACGCCACCGTGGCGACCACCGCCGCGGCCCCGCGCGCGCTGGGCTTTCCGCGGCAGGCGGAGAACCTGGCGTACGGGCTGGCGGCGGCGTACCTGGGGCTGTCGCTGCTGACGGACTATCCGCTCTCGGCCAAGCGGGCCGTGCCGTTCAAGGGCCACGGCGCCACCGAGGTCATGCTGGGGATGGCGCTGCCGTTCCTGCCGAAGCTGCTGGGCTTCGAGGACAACCGCCGCGCCCGCAACTTCTTCCTGGGCCTTACGGCGCTCACCGCCGTCACCGCGCTGCTGACCGACTGGAACGCGCCCGACGCCGACCAGGAGCACCGCGACCTGGAGGTGCGGCTTAACCAGCCGCGCACGCAGGAGGGCCGCAACCTGGGCCAGCCCGAGATGGCGATGGCCTGACGCCGCGTGCGGCATGGACGCACGACGAACGGGCTCCCCGCGAGGGGAGCCCGTTTCGTGTGCGCAGGAATCCACTGCGTCCACCCCTCGGATCGAACGCACCGATCGCGGATCTGATCTGGCTTCATGCCGTCCGCCTGCGGGAGCGAATGAATTCGCCGCTGGAAATGCGCAAAGTCCGCCTTCGCGGACTCGGCGGCCCGGCGGTGTGCGGCGTTCCATGCACCGTTGCGTCCGCAACACGCGCCCCTGCAGATGCCCGCGAGAGACCGATGATCTTTCGTCTGAATCCTCGTGACTTGCTGTCGCGCCGGGTTGCCTGCGGCGACAGTCCGCGCAGGCGGACTTCGTGCCGTTCCAGCCGCGGTTTCAACCGCCGAGACGGAACCGGCGGACCCGTCTCCATCCACAACGAACCGGGGCTCCTCGACACGAGGAGCCCCGATCCACATCCGCCGGTCAGGCCGCGGCGGCTACTGGTACTGCACGTACAGCGGCTCCGGCCACAGCTGCAGCAGGTCCTGCGGCGTGGTGAGCGGGTCGCCCTTCTTGGTGTCGTTGTGGTAGAAGTTCTTCCACCCCGTGAACTGCGCCGGGTGCCGAACGATGTAGTCGCGGTACGAGTCGTACTTCAGCCACGGCGCGCCCCACCCGTCCATGTGCATCACCAGCTGCACCTCCGGCCGAAGCCGCACGTTCTCCACGTCGGGCACCATGCCGCGCGTGAAGCGGTGGATGATGAGCACCTTGGGCGGCAGGTTGTTCTGCTGCACGATCTGCGTAAGGTGGTCCATCACCCAGTTGATGTCGGCCGCGTACATCGTCCCGATCTTGCGGCCGGGGACCACGCCCCCGCGCATGTAGAACTCGGGGTCCACCGCAAAGTGGATATCAGGCCGCTTGAGGAACTCGTCGAAGCGCGGCATGATGTTGCGGATGTCGTCCGTGCCCACCTGTACGTCGATGAACATGATGCCGTTGATCGACTTGGCCATCTGGTAGATGGAGTCGACCACCGCGTCCCGGATCTGGTTGCGGTACTTGCCCGAGGGCCCGGGATCGCCCTGCGCCACCACGGCGATCAGGTGCAGCCCCGGGATCACCGGCGTGGACGGGTCCGCCTGCGACCACGCATCGGCCTGCCGGCGCAGCCGCTGCAGCATCTCATCGCGAGGAAACTCGCCCAGCGCGCCCATGCGCCGGGATGCCGGGTTGCCGTAGTACACCACGATGCGGTTGCACGGCAGCAGCACGCCGTCGCGGAACTCCGGCATCTGCGGATACCACTTCTGCTCCTTGGCAAAGATCGGGTTCTTCCCCGCGCCCGGACGCTTGGCCGTGGAATCCGCCTGGAGCGCCGCGGCCGCGGAGTCGAGGCGCGCCTGGCGCCGCTGCATGCACTGCTGCGCCTCGGCCGCGCTGTTGCCAAAGGCGAACTGCGTCGGGGGTTTGGGCGTGGTGGCGGAGTCAGTGGCTCCCTTGCCGGTGTCGGCGGGGGCCGTGGTGGACTTGTCCTTGTCCGCGCTCGCGTTGTCCCCGCAGGCCGCCAGCGGCAGCGCCAGCAGCGCCCCCGCCAGCATCACCGTGCGGATCTCGTTCATCAATCCGATCTTCACTACCCTCTCCTCCGTTCAGGGGCGGGCCGGCCC
>DASQBH010001452.1:0-3155 GCA_035635315.1 Longimicrobium sp. | reverse complement strand
GACGTCGGGACCGGGAGAGGGATGAAGTGCGGCAGGATGCATCCGCGTTTGTGTTATGGCTCATCGTGGATTTGGTTGCACGCCGCACGCCGCACGCCGCACGCCGCACGCCGCACGCCGCACGCCGCACGCCGCACGTCGGCCGGCGGCGAGTTCACCACGCGCAACACGGTGTACCCGCACGTCGGCCGTGGCGGGGCGCACGAAGCTTTCCTGAGAACGTCGGGAACGGCAGACGGATGGAAGCGCGGCAGGAGGCCATCCGCATTTTTTTCTGGAACACCTTTCCCGCCGCAGCGTCCCGCAGCCCACCATTCCGGCTTCACCCGATGCGCGATTCCGCGAACCGTCCCCTCGCGCGAACTTCTGCGGGAACGCCCCCGGCCTTCTCGCGGGCCCAGGCTTCGCCAGATCGCGCATCGGGTGTTCGTGGAGGCCGGCTCCGGTGCGCTTGCGGCAGGAGGTCGGCGCCGGGCTGGGACGAGGATGGCGGGATAGGTATCTCCCAAAAAATGCGGATGGCCCCCTGCCGCGCTTCCCTCCCTCTGCCGTTCCCGACGCGGCCACACACGCGTGGCGCAACCCCCGCCCGCCGCCGTGCCCCCACACCCTTCCACTGCATCGCAGGTCTTCCCGCCCCTGGAGAGCATGACGCGCAGTTTGCAACCCAATCTGCGATGAACCGATTTTTAAGCACACTCTCAGCCTGAGAGGGTGTTGAGAAACCTCTCACGTCGCCAGTCATCCTGAGGGAGGCGCCGCGCCGCAAGCCGCTTCCAAACAAGGCTTTGGCGCCGACCGAAGGACCTTGCCAGCAGGCTCGAGGAGCAGGATCTGCGGCGTGAAGCGTGCCCCTCGGAGACCGAAAGAAGGTCCTTCGGTCGCGCACAGATTCTTGTGTGTCTTCTGATTGCACGTGGTGCGCTCCCTCAGGATGACATCGCCTCTTTTCCATGGCCTGAGGTTTCTCAACACCCTCTGAGGAAGTCGACCGGTCAAGCAGATTCCTGAACACACTCCGAGGGTGAGAGTGTGTTCAGGAATCCCCTGCGCTCGCGCCCGTAACGATTTCGAAGGAGGCGCTACACCGCATCGTCGGTTCGCACGGAATCCTGCGCGCCGACTGAGAAATCTACTGTCTGCTGCTCGTGCCCCGTCGCACACCGCTCCGGCACTGGCCCTGTCCGGCCGTGTCGTAACCGCGAATTCAGCACGGGCTGCCGCGTCTGCCCTCCAGCAAATCCGACGGTAGATTCCTCGGCCCTGCAACCTCTGGTGTGAAAGCAGGCTAGGGCGTGGCCCGGCCTCGGAATGACAGCGCTGGTGGATCTGTCCGGATGCGCAGCGTCGGATTCTTGAACACACTCTGAACCGGTTCCTCCGGGATGCGGCGGGCGCCTTCCTCGCCGTCCCCATCGCCTGCGCGCTCGAGGTGCCGACGGACCGCACCGTCCGCATTGCCCCCCTCGGCCGGCTGCCGGCCAACCAGGCCGGAGCACCTTCGCCCATCATTCCGCGACATTCCGCAAGCCGGCGGTCGGCCCGTGCCGGAGCACCCGGTCCGCCGCTGGGACACGCGTGGCTGTGTAATTGCAAAGTGTACGAAGGGTCCGCACGTCCAACGCGCCGGACCCGCGAAGCACCGCCCCGTGCCGCCCGGTCCGGCTCGAACCTCCCCAGCAGGAAACGGTAACGGTGACCCCGGAACGCTCCGTTCGAGCCGAAGCCCGGTCCGGCCGGAAAGCCGGCGGGGGGGCAGCAGGAGCCGCGACCGTCGGCGCGGACCGCGCCCCGGATCCCCCGGGTCCGGCGCTGTCGGCGGCTGAAGGCCGGTCCAGGGCGCGCCGGCGCCAGGCGGAGCTCCGGGACGGCATCGCCGACGCCCTCGAGGCGATGACGGACGGGTTGATGGTCGTCGACCGCGACTGGCGCCTCACCTACCTGAACGCCGCGGCCGAGAAGGAGAACGGAGTGGCGAGGGAAAGCACGCTGGGGAAGTCGTTCTGGGAAGTGTTCCCGGCGGTGGTGGGGACGGAGGTGGACCGGGCCCTGCGCCGGGCCATGGCCGAGCGGGTGGCGATCGACATCGAGTTCTTCTTCCCGCCGCACGGCACGTGGTACAGGATGAACGCCAACCCGGTAAGGAAAGGGGGCCTGGCGTTCTACGGGCGCGACATCACGGAGCACAAGAAGGCCGAAGAAGCCCGGCTGCGCTTCCAGCGCGAGCGGGACGAGTTGCTGGAGCGCCTGCATCTGCAGTTCCAGCGGATGACCATCGCGTGCTTCGTTACCGATCCGCAGTCGCGCATCGTCGAATGGAACCCCGCGGCCGAGGCAACCTTCGGCTGGCGATGGGAGGAGGTCCAGGGAGAGGAAGCTCCCGCGCTCCTGACGACGCCCGAGGTCCGGGCACGGACCGCCGGGATCATCCACCGCCTGGAGCAGGGCGACATGGCCGCCCACTCGGTGAACGAGAACGTCACCCGGGACGGGCGCACCATCGTCTGCGAGTGGCACAACACGCCGTTGCGCGATGCCGCGGGCGCGGTGGTCGGCATCATGTGCATGGCCCAGGACGTCACCGAGCGAACGCGGGCGGAAACGGCGCTGCACCGCGTCACCACCCGGCTGGAGCTGGCCACGCGGGGCTCGGACATCGGCGTCTTCGAGCTCGAGTTCCCGGACGGGACCTTCGCGGGCGGCCGCGTCATCTACAGCAACGTGTGGGAACAGCTCGGGTACGGTGGCCAGCCGCGGCCCACCTTCGCCGCCGGGGTGGAGCTGGCGCATCCCGACGACCGGGCGGCTCAACAGGAGTTCTTCCGGGCCTTCCTGGCGGGCGAAAGCGGGCACCTGGAGTTCGAGCACCGGCTCCGGCACCGCGACGGCTCCTACCGCACCCTGCTGGTGCGCGGGGTGGCCGTCCGCGACCCGGGAAAGCCCGTCCGGGTGATCGGCAGCCTCGTCGACATCACCCACCGCAAGCGGGCCGAACAGGGGCTGCGCGAAAGCGAGGAGCGCTTCCGCGGCGCGTTCGAGGCGGCGGCGATCGGCTTCGCCCTGATAGAGACCGACGGCCGCTTCCGTGCCGTCAACCCCTCCCTGTGCAGGATGCTGGGCTACGGCGAGGCAGAGCTGCTCGCGATGACCTGGCA
>DASQBH010001451.1:0-2904 GCA_035635315.1 Longimicrobium sp. | reverse complement strand
GGCGCGCACGGCCGCGCGTCAGGGCAGGTGATGTACATGTGGTTCAGCTCGTCGGGCCGGTCGTACAGCACGTCCAGGCTGCCGTACTCGATGGGCCGCGGCCGCCGCGAGGTGAACTGCTGCGGGCTGAGCCACTTGTAGTACCACGCGGCCTGCAGCGCGCTGGCGATGGCCACGTCCAGCGCCGCCCACACCAGCGCCTGCCGCGGCGGCGACCAGTTGCGGGTGGTGATGAGGTAGTTGAGCGCGTGCCGGTGAAAGATCCCCGGCGTCTCGTTCTCGAACGCGCGCGCCAGCCCGCGCCCCGTGCGGATGACCTGCTGCCCCGGCAGCCGGTTCACCTGCACGGCCCCCAGCGCCGGCGGCATGAGGTTGAACAGCCGGCTGATGGGCGCGCGGCACCCGAACGCCCGGGGCAGCTCCCTGCGCGGCTCGCACGGCCACTCGGTCAGGTTGGGGCAGTCGCCGGGGTTCACCAGGGCGCACGGATCGTCGCGCAGCTTCGACAGCTCCAGCAGCTCCTCGAACTCCTTCTTGATCTCATCCTGCCCCTCGGACGTGCACCAGTTCGGGTACGGCGGAAAGTACCCGGGGTGCCCCGGATCGTCCGTGATGGCCGTGAGCTCCCGGATGGACACCAGCCGCAGCTGCGGACAGTGGTTCCAGAAGCTGGCCTCCGGCTCCACCTGTGGCCCGGTGAGCGCGTACTCGGGCACGGGACAGGGATAGGGGGTTTCGACGCAGGTCATGGCACGCCTCCAGCGTTGAAGATGGACGCCGTACTCAGAATACGTCTGCATATGTATGATGAATGATACGAGGGTCCCCTGTAAAGGGAACGCTTGTATATCAGTAAATTACTCAACCTTAGAACATACAACGGTTTACACGTGCGCGGAGTGCGCACGCAAGGTACATGGAATGAGCACCACGGCATCCTGATTTCAGGACACCAAGTGTGCGGAGAGCGGAGAAAATGGAGGTTTGGAGATAAGGATCCTTCCGCACGCGGTCATGACAGCCGCGCGTACGCCGCGAAGCCCGGTAGCTAGCAGGGCGCCGGACAACATCGGCGCGCGACCGATGCCGCGCCGGTTCCAGCAGCCGGCATCCTTCACCCCGCCGATCTGCACCGCGGCCGGGCACGGAACACACCGCCGCGCCGGGGCCGATCCTGGGCCGCCAGTGTCCATGGCGCGGCGTTGTTCATCATCCGCCGATCCGCTATTCTTGGAAGTTTCCAGCGGATTTCAGGCGGAGTCCGGGAATGGGCCGTCCGTCATCAACCGAAAAAGCAGTCAGATGTCCGTGACCGAGATCGAGACGAAGAGCGGGAGCGACCCGCGCACCGACGCCTACGCGGACCGCGAGGCGCTGGACTTCATCCGCGCCATCGTGGCGGAGGACCTGCGCGAGGGAAGGTACGACACCATCGTCACCCGCTTTCCGCCGGAGCCCAACGGCTACCTGCACATCGGCCACGCCAAGGCCATCCTGCTCAGCTACGGGATCGCGCACGAGACGGGCGGACGCTTCAACCTGCGCTTCGACGACACCAATCCCGAGACGGAGGACGTGCACTACGTACAGTCCATCGTCGACACGGTGCGGTGGCTGGGCGCGGACTTTGGCGAAACGCCCCTGTTCGCGGCGGACTACTTTGGGCAGATGTACGACTTTGCCGAGTACCTGGTGCGGCAGGGGCTGGCGTACGTGGACAGCTCCACGGACGAGGAGATCCGCGAGGCGCGCGGCACGGTGACGGAGCCGGGGCGGCCGACGGCGTACCGCGATCGACCGATCGAGGAGAACCTGGACCTGTTCCGGCGGATGCGCGCGGGCGAGTTCGCCGACGGCGCGCACGTGCTGCGGGCCAAGATCGATCTCGCAAACAGGAACATGCTGATGCGGGACCCGCTCCTGTACCGCATTCGCCACGCGCACCACTACCGCACGGGCGACGCGTGGTGCATCTACCCGCTGTACGACTACGCGCACCCCATCGAGGACGCCATCGAGGGGATTACCCACTCCCTCTGCTCGCTGGAGTTCGACAACAACCGCGCGGTGTACGACTGGGTCATCGACCACTGGCAGGACTACGTCCGCTCCACGGGCGGCACGCCGGCGCGGCCGCACCAGTACGAGTTCGCGCGCGGTGAGCTGGAGTACGTGATCACCAGCAAGCGCAAGTCGCTGCAGCTGGTGAAGGGCGGCTACGTGAACGGCTGGGACGATCCGCGCATGGCCACGCTGGCCGGCCTGCGCCGCCGCGGCGTAACGCCGGAGGCGCTGCGGAGCTTCTGGGAGCGGATGGGCGTGGCCAAGTTCAACAGCCGCATCGACATGGCCAAGCTGGAGTTCGCCATTCGCGACGACCTGAACACGCGGGCGCCGCGGGTGCTGTGCGTGCTGCGGCCGCTCAAGGTGACGATCACCAACTATCCGGAAGGCGAGACGGAGACCTTCGACGCGCCGCTCTGGCCGCACGACGTGCCCAGGGAGGGCTCGCGTCCCCTGCCCTTCTCGCGGACGCTCTTCATCGACCGCGACGACTTCATGGAGAGCCCGTCGAAGGGCTTCCACCGCCTGTCGCCGGGCGCGGAGGTGCGGCTGCGGTACGCGTACGTCATCCGCTGCGACGAGGTAGTGAAGGACGACAGCGGCGAGATCGTGGAGCTGCTCTGCTCGTACGATCCGGCCACGCGCGGCGGGTCGACGCCGGACGGGCGGCAGGTGAAGGGGACGATCCAGTGGGTGAGCGCGGAGCACGGCGTTCCGTGCGAGGTGCGGCTGTACGACCGCCTGTTCACCGTTCCGGACCCCGAGGCGGGCGAGGGCGACTTCACGGCCCACCTGAACCCCGAGTCGCTGGTCGTGATCCAGGGCGCGGTGATCGAGCCC
>DASQBH010001450.1:0-4960 GCA_035635315.1 Longimicrobium sp. | reverse complement strand
GAGCGAGTGCCCGCCCAGGGTGAAGAAGTCATCCTCCGCCCCGGGCTCCACCCCCAGGAGCTCCGCCCAGATCGCCGCCACCTCGCGCTCGGCCGGCGTCCGCGGCGGCACCGCGTCCCGCCCGCCGCCCGCCGCCGGGTCCGGCTCGGGGAGCGCCCGCCGGTCCACCTTGCCGTGCGGGCTCAGGGGAAGGGCGTCCAGCACCACCAGGTCGGCGGGGACCAGGTGTGCGGGCAGGCGGCCGCGGAGGAAGGAGCGCACCTCCCCGCCGTCGAGGCCTGTCCCCGCCACGTAGCCCACCAGCCGCCGCCCGGCGCCCTCGCCGCGGGCCACCACCGCCGCCTCGCGCACGGAGGGATGCGCCAGGAGCGCGGCCTCCACCTCGCCCGGCTCGATCCGGTAGCCGCGGACCTTCACCTGGTCGTCCGCGCGGCCCAGGAACTCCAGTGCGAAAGTGCGAGAGTGCGAAAGTGCGAAAGTAGAGGCGCTTTCGCGCTGATCGTCACCTGCGTCCCACTCTCGCACTTCCGCACTTTCGCACTCTCGCACTCCCGCACTTTCGCACTCTCGCACTTCCGTCCAGCGCACGCGGTCGCCGGTGCGGTAGAGGCGCGCGCCGGGCTGGCCGAAGGGGTCGGGGACAAAGCGCTCGGCCGTCATCGCGGGGCGCCGCAGGTAGCCGCGCGCCACCCCCGCGCCGCCCAGGTACAGCTCGCCCGGAACGCCCGGGGGAAGGAGCCCGCCCGCCGCGTCCAGGACGTAGGCGCGGACGTTGTCGATCGGCCCGCCGATGGAGGGGCGCGCCGCGCCGGCCGACGGGGGCACCTCGCCGCCCGTGCCTACGACGGTGTTCTCCGTGGGGCCGTAGTGGTTGAAGAGGCGGAAGGGGAGCCCCGGGCGGGGCGCCTTTCCCAGCGCGTCGCCGCCGGTGAGCAGCGCGCGCAGCCTGGCGTCCTCCCGCCACGCCTCGTCCAGGACGGCCTCGGCCAGGGGGGTGGGGAGAAAGGTCACCGTCACCCCCTCGCGCTGCAGCCACGCGGCCAGCTCCGGCGGAGAGGCGCGCACCTCTTCAGGGGGAAAGACGAGCGTCGCCCCCGCCGCCAGGGCGGGCCACACCTCCCACCCCGACGCGTCGAAGCCGGGGCTCGCCACCGGCGCGGCGCGGTCGCCCGGGCCCAGCGCGTAGGCGCGCAGGTGCCACTCCACCAGGTTGGCCAGCCCCCCGTGCTCCACCATCACCCCCTTGGGGCGGCCGGTGGAGCCGGAGGTGTAGATGACGTACGCCAGCGAGGGAATAGGGAATAGGGAATAGGGAATAGCGGGCCGAGCCCCGGGCTCGTCCGCATCCCCTTCCTCCACACCGTCGTCCAGCAGCACTGTCGTGGCGCCGGTGCGCGGGAGGCGGCCGGCGAGCGAGGCGACGGTCAGCACCACGGAGGCGCGGGCGTCGTCCAGCAGCCAGGCGATCCGCTCCGCGGGATACTCCGGGTCCACGGGGAGGTACGCCGCGCCGGCGTACAGGGCGGCGAGCTGGGCGACCACCAACTCCGGCGAGCGGCCGGTGCACACGGCGACGCGCGACTCGGGACCGACGCCCAGGGAACGGAGGCGGCGGGCGAGGGCGGAGGCGCGGCGGTGCAACTCGGCGTAGGTCGTCTCCCCCTCCGCCGAGCGGAGCGCCACCGCGCCGGGACGCTCCCGCGCATGCTCCGCCACCCGCGCGTGGACGGGGCGATCGGCGGCGGGCGCGTCCGTGCGGTTCCACTCCGCGACCACGCGCCGCGCCTCCTCGCCCGCCAGGAGGGGGACGGCCGACGGGGCGCGGCCGGGGTGGGCCAGGAGCCCGGCCAGGAGGGCGTGAAAGTGCCCCGCCATCCGCTCCACCGTGGCCCGGTCGAAGAGGTCGGTGGCGTACTCCCACACGCACTCCACCAGGTCGTCCGGCGCGCCCGGGATCATCTCCGCGCGGGGCATGCAGATGACCTGCAGGTCGAACTTGGCCGAGCCGTTCGACAGCGCCTCCGTGAGCTCCACCTCCACCCCGGGAAGGCGCAACTCGGGGTACGCCGAGTCGTGGAAGTTGAAGCACACCTGGTAGACGGGGAGGTGCCCCAGGCTGCGCTCGGGGGCCAGCGCCTCCACCACCTGCCCGAAGTGCACGTCCTTGTGGGCGTACGCCTCGCGCGCCGTGTCGCGCACCTGGGCCACCAGCGTGTGGAAGTCCGCCGCCGTGCCGGGACGCGCGCGGAGCGCGATGGTGTTGACCAGCATCCCGATCATGGGCTCCGTCTCGCGCCAGCTCCGGTTCGCCACCCCGCCGCCCAGGCAGAAGTCCTCCTGCCCGGTGTAGCGGTGCATGAGCGCCTGGAACGCCGCCATCAGCGTCATGTACAGCGTGGCGCCGTGCTCGCGCGCGAACGCCCGCGCCGCCCGCACCGTCTGCGGGGGGATGCGGACGCGCAGGCTGGAGCCGCGAAAGCTCATCTCCGCCGGGCGCGGCCGGTCGGTGGGGAGGGCGAGGACGGGGTCGGCCCCGGAGAGCGCCTCCTTCCAGTACGCCAGGTCCGCCCGCGCCCGGGTGCCCCGCATCAGCTCGCGGTGCCAGGCGGAAAAGTCGGCGAACTGCACCGGCAGCTCCGGCAGCGGCGACGGCTCGCCCCGCACCCGCGCCGCGTAGAGCGTCACCAGCTCGCGCAGGAAGACGGCGAACGACCACCCGTCGTGGACAAAGTGGTGCTCCACCTGCAGCAGCAGGTGCTCGTCGTCCGCCAGCCGCAGCAGCCGCCAGCGGATCAGCGGGAGCGCCGCCAGGTCGAACGCCTCGCCGAACGCCTCCTCCTTGTGCCGCTCGATCTCCGCCTCCCGCGCTTCCGCCGGCAGGCCGCGCAGGTCGAAGCGCGCCAGGTCCGCCGGGAGCGGCGGGTGGATGCGCTGGGTCGGGGTGCCGTCCAGCTCGGGGAAGGTGGTGCGGAAGATCTCGTGGCGGCGGATGATCTCGTCCAGCGCCCACTGCAGCGCGTCCGCGTCCAGGGCGCCGCGGAGCCGGAAGGCCGCCTGGAAGTTGTACGACTTCATCCCCGGGGCCAGCTCCTGGAAGTACCAGATCGCCTCCTGGGGAAGGGAGAGCGGGATCGGCCGGTCGCGGGGGATGGGGACGATCGGCGGAAGGCCGTCGGTCCGCTCCGCCGCCTCCACCCGCGCGGCGAGCTCGGCCACGGTGGGGGCTTCGAAGAGGGCGCTCATGGGGAGCTCCACCCCCAGCCCGTCGCGGACGCGGGTGATCACCTGCGCCGCCCGCAGCGAGTGGCCGCCCAGGTCGAAGAACGAGTCCTCGATCCCGATCTTCTCCACCCCCAGCACCTCCGCCCACACCTCAGCCAGCCGTGCCTCGGTGGGGGTGCGCGGCGCCACGTACCCCGCGTCATCCCCGCGCCCGAAGTCGGGCTCGGGAAGGGAGACGCGGTCGACCTTGCCGTTGGGAAGGCGGGGGAAGTCATCGAGGAGGACGACCGCCGAGGGGACCATGTAGTCGGGAAGGCGCTCGGCCACCCAGGCGCGTGCGTCCCGCGCATCGATCCCTCCGGCCGCCACGTACGCCGCCAGCCGCCGGTCTCCCGTGGCGTCCTCGCGGGCCACGACCACGGCCTCGCGGACGGCGGGGTGGGCGAGAAGGACGGCCTCCACCTCGCCCAGCTCCACCCGGAAGCCGCGCACCTTCACCTGGTGGTCCATCCGCCCCAGGCAGTCCAGCTCGCCGTCCGCGAGCAGGCGCCCCAGGTCGCCCACGCGGTACATCCGCCCGCCGGGCTCGCCGAACGGGCAGGGGAGGTACTTCTCGGCCGTCATCGCCGGCCGGCCCAGGTAGCCGCGGGCCAGCCCCGCCCCCGACAGGTACACCTCCCCCGCCGCGCCCTCCGCGACCGGGCGCAGCGACGGGTCCAGCAGGTGGATGCGCGTCCCCGCCACCGCCCGCCCCACCGTCGGCTCGCGCTCCCCGTCGCGGGGGACCAGGAGGGCGGTGGAGTACGTCGTATCCTCCGTGGGGCCGTAGAGGTTGAAGACCCGCTCCACGTGCCCCAGCGCGTACACCCCGCGGGCCAGCGCGCCCTTGAGCGGCTCGCCCCCCAGGTTCACCGTCCGCACCGAGCGCGGCAGGCCGCCCGAGCGCAGCAGCTCGGCGGCGGCGGAGGGGACGGTGTTGACCAGCGTCACCTCGTCGCGCGCGGGGAGGGTGGGGAGCGCCAGGGCGTTCGGGGCCATGACGATCCTTCCCCCCACCGCCAGGGTGTGAAAGACCTCGAAGACGTGCATGTCGAAGCACACCGAGGTCGACCCCAGCACCCCGGCGCACTCCTCCGCGGTCCACGTCCGCCGGCACCAGGCCAGCAGGGCGGTGGCGCTGCGGTGCTCGATCTGCACCCCCTTGGGGCGCCCGGTGCTGCCGGAGGTGTAGATCAGGTACGCCAGGTTCCCCGCCCCCGCCCGGTTCGCGGGGCGGGTGTCCGGCTCCACGTCCAGGGCGTCGCGGTCGGCGTCCAGCCACAGGACGCCGCCCCGGTGCCCCTGCAGCAGCGGGCGAAAGCGGGTCTGCGAGACCAGCAGGGGCGCGCGGGCGTCGTCGAGCGTCGCCGCGATCCGCTCGCGGGGGTAGTGCGGGTCCAGCGGGACGTACGCCGCGCCGGCCTTGAGGATGCCCAGCAGCCCCACCACCAGCTCGGCGGAGCGCTCCACGCAGATCCCCACCCGCACCTCCGGCCCCGCGCCCCGGCGGATGAGCGCGTGCGCCAGCCGGTTGGCCCGCGCCTCCAGCTCGCCGTAGGTCAGCGTCGCCGTGCCGTCCACCACCGCCACGGCGTGCGGCGTCCGCGCCGCGCGCGCCTCGAAGGGGTGGTGCACGCACACCGTCCGCGCGCCCCGCCCTGCGCCTGCCCGCTCCGCCGCGCCTGCGTCCCTGGCATCT
>DASQBH010001449.1:0-4262 GCA_035635315.1 Longimicrobium sp. | reverse complement strand
GCTCTGCTCGCGCGTGGACCCGATGCGGCGAAAGGCGCGGCCCTCCAGAAAAGTCAGCAGCTTGGCCTGCAGCTCCAGCGGCATGGAGCCGATCTCATCCAGGAACAGCGTCCCCCCGTCGGCGACTTCGACGAGCCCCTTCTTGGCCTGCTTGGCGTCGGTGAACGCGCCCTTCTCGTAGCCGAAGAGCTCCGCCTCCAGCAGGCTGGCCGGCAGCGCCGCGCAGTTCACCTCCACGAAGCGGTGCCCCGCCGCGCGGCTGGCCGCGTGGATGGCGCGCGCCACCAGGTTCTTCCCCGTCCCGCTCTCGCCGAGGAGGAGAGACGACACCTGCGGCACCGAGCCCACGTTCTCGATGAACTCGCGGACTTCCTGGATGAGCGGATGCCGGCCGATGATGGCGTGGGGGTCGAACTTGGCCTGCGTGAGCGACTGGAGCATCTCCTCGCGCGGCGCCTGCTCCAGCGCGCGGCGGATGCGCGTCTCCAGGGCGCGCGGCTCGATCGGCTTGGTGACGAAGTCCGTGGCCCCCGCCTCCAGCGCCCGCTCCGCGTCCCCCTCCGTCCCCCGCGCCGTGGCGATGATGATGGGGAGCGACCCGTCGATCTCGCGCACGCGCCGGACGAAGGCGATTCCGTCCATCCCGGGCATGACCAGGTCGCAGACCACGGCGTCGGGGGGATCGGCGCGGATCCCTTCGATGGCGCTCTCGGGGCGCGTGAACCCCTTGGTCGCGAACCGGCGCCCGCGCTCGATCTGCGCGGTCACCAGCGCCACCTGGTCGGCGTCGTCGTCGATGATGAAGACGGTGGGGTTCATGAAACGCAGTGCGAAAGTGCGGGAGTGCGAAAGTGCGAAAATGGTTCCAGGCGCGGCGGCAGGGTCCGGGGGACGCCCCCTCCGGGCTCGTAAACCTCGCCCACCTCCCCCAAAAAACCCTGGGGGAGGTTGGGATGCCGCGGGTTGGGAGCTCGACGAACCGCATCACGCTGGCGTCCGACGCGGCCCCCTCTCCCCCCGCTGCGCGGGAGAACGGGGAGAATTTCGATCCCGCTACGACGAACGGTCTGCCGTTCTCCCTCCCCCACGCTGTTTGTGGGGGAGGGCTGGGGAGGGGGGCGCCCGCCCCTCGCACCGCCTCTTTCCTAAACGCATCCGCCACCAGCCCCACACCAACCTCCCCCAGGGTTTTTGGGGGAGGTGCGAGCCTGAGCGAGCGGAGGGGGCGTACGCCGGGCTGTCCGCAGCACTCTATTCCCTGTCCTACAGCTCCACGCCGCCGCGCTGTTTGCGCTCCCAGCGGTTGGCGTCGCGCACCTGGTACTTGCTGAGCGTGCGCGCCGCCGCCTCGGACAGGTCGATGCCCATCTGGTTGGCCAGCACCACGACGACGAACAGGATGTCGCCCAGCTCCAGCGCGATGTCGCCCTCGGGCTCGTCGTGCTTCTTGGTCTTGGGGCCGTACGCGTGATTGATCTCGCGCGCCAGCTCGCCCACCTCTTCCGTCAGGCGCGCCAGGTTCACCAGCGGCGGAAAGTAGCCTTCCTTGAACTGGCCGATGTACGCGTCTACCTGCTGCTGGATTTCGCGGAGATCCATGCGTTGCGCCGTCTGGGTGGGAGCGGGTGTGTGGCGACAAGGTAGGCGTGTTCCCAAATGGAAACAAGGAGCCCTCACGCGGCTCGGACCCTCACCCGGCTCGTTCCTCGCCTGCCCTCTCCCGCAAACTGCGCGGGAGAGGGGATACACTTCGCACGCCTGCCCTCAGCATCTCTCCGGACAGGACAGCTCGCCGAAGCGCACCACAGGCAGGTGTGACGTTCATACCCTCTCCCGCTTGCGGGAGAGGGTGCGAGCCTGAGCGAGCGGGTGAGGGCCCCCGCGGACGCAGTTCGGTGCCCGCCGCCGATCCATCGACGTTCTCCCCTCTCCGTGAGGAACGAACGGGGAGGGGCCGGGGGAGGGGCACCCCCGCGGACGCCAGTTCGATCGTTTTCCCCGATGCGCCTCCCTCCCACGTTGTAACGCAGGCTACGTTACCCTACATTCCCGCCTTCACCCAATCCAACCCGTTCCGCACGCCCGTACAGACCATCAGGTGAGCGAAAACACGCCGCGCGTCGGCATCATCATGGGCAGCCGCTCGGACCGCGAGACCATGCAGGAGGCCGCCCGCATCCTGGACGAGCTGGGGATCGCGTACGAGATGGAGATCGTCTCCGCGCACCGCACCCCCGACCGCATGTTCCGCTACGCCGAAGAGGCAGAGGGCCGCGGGATCGAGGTGATCATCGCCGGCGCGGGCGGAGCGGCGCACCTGCCGGGGATGACGGCGGCCAAGACCGTCCTGCCCGTGATCGGCGTCCCCGTCCTGTCGTCCACGCTCAACGGGCTGGACTCGCTCCTCTCCATCGTCCAGATGCCGAAGGGCGTTCCCGTCGCCACGGTGGCCATCGGCAAGGCGGGGGCGGCCAACGCGGGGCTGCTGGCGGCGCGGATCATCGGCAGCCGCGAGCCGGAGATGCGCGAGCGGTTGAAGGCGTACGCGGAGCGGATGGCGGAGGACGCGCTGCGCCCCGACGCGGCGGAGGGTCCCAGGTGAGTCCGCCGATCCTTCCCGGCGCCACCATCGGCATGGTGGGCGGCGGGCAGCTGGGGCGCATGTTCGCCCTGGAGGCCCGGCGCATGGGGTACCGCCTGGTGGTCCTGGACCCCGGCGACGCGACGCCCGCCGCCCAGTTCTGCGACGAGCACATCCAGGCCCCGTTCGAGGACCTGGACGCCTGCCTGCACCTGGCCGACGTAAGCGACGTGGTGACGCTGGAGTGGGAGAACGCGGACGTGGCCACGCTGCGGGCCATGGCGGAGCGCGTGCAAATCCACCCCTCGCCGGACGTTCTTGAAGTAGCGCAGCACCGCGTGCGCGAAAAGGACGCGGCCCGGCGCCTGGGCGTCCTTACGGCGGAGTACCGCGCGGTACGGTCGAAGGAGGAGCTGGAGCGGGCGCTGGGCGAGATCGGCGCCCCCGCAATCCTCAAGACCGCGCGGATGGGGTACGACGGCAAGGGCCAGGCGACGATCCGCGACGCCGCGGAGGCCGCCGCCGCGTGGGACACCCTGTCCGCCCAGGGGGACGATTTCATCCTGGAGGCGAAGGTGCCGTTCCGGATGGAGGTGAGCGTGATCTGCGCCCGCTCCGCGTCCGGCGAGACGGCCTGCTTTCCGGTGGCGGAGAATGAGCACCGCCGTGGCATTCTACACCTTACGGTGGCACCGGCGCGGGTGCCGCCGGAGGTGGCGGACGAGGCGCGGCGGGTGGCGGCGGCGCTGGCGGAGGGGCTGGGCGTCGTCGGGCTGCTGGCGGTGGAGATGTTCGTCGATGCGGACGGGCGCATCCTGATGAACGAGATCGCCCCGCGCCCCCACAACAGCGGCCACCACACCTGGGAAGCGTGCGCGGTAAGCCAGTTCGAGCAGCAGCTGCGCGCCGTCTGCGGGCTGCCGCTGGGGGATCCCGCCCTGCTGCGCCCCGCGGCGATGGTGAACCTGATGGGCGAGGACGCCGGGACGGGGCTGGACCGGCCGGGAGTGGCGCGGGCGCTGGAGATTCCGGGAACGGCGCTGCACCTGTACGGAAAGAAGGAGGCGCGCCCCGGACGCAAGATGGGGCACCTGACGGTGCTGGCCGATTCGGCGGACGAGGCGGCGCGGCGGGCGCTGCAGGCGTGGGAACGAATTGCGGGGGGAGGTTGAGCGACAAGACTCTTGCGCTCCCACATCTTGTGGTGCCATTGTACGAAGACCGCACCATCTTCGGTGCCGCACCACACCTCCCACTGGCGAGCCTCCCTGCCGGACCGGGGAGCCGCCGCCCCGCAGAACGCCCGTCCGTGCCCCACTTCGCGGGCAGGCGTCACTGAAACAAAATGCGTTCGCCGGCGTAAGCAGAGATGACGGAAGGGCTTGGCGGCTGGGCTGATCGTGGCCCGGCGATTGCCTTACTTCCGTCCGAGGAAGCGAAAGACACGGGAGGGAGGTCCCGATGATTCTTCACTGCAATTTCGAAGAGCTGCGCGCGCTGGCATCCGCCGGCGAATCGGTAGTGTCAGCCGCCGAAGCCGCGTCCGCGGGTGCCGTGCAGGCGCCGGCCGAGGGCGTGGCCAAGGTGGAGATGCTGCTGCCGCGCCTGACCGGGGACTTCAGCATCGACAACCTGGACGAGCAGCGCCGGGTTCGGCACGCGGTCGCCGTGATCGTGGACG
>DASQBH010001448.1:0-5748 GCA_035635315.1 Longimicrobium sp. | reverse complement strand
AAGCCGCCGGCGCTGTCGCCGCTCTGCTGCGTGAGCATCTGCCGCGCGAGGGCGGGGGAGACCACGCCGCCCTCGCTGCCCTTCGACGCGCGGTGCACCGCCAGGAGAAAGCGCGCCAGGTCCTGCGGCGTGGTCCACAGCCCCGCGGCCGCCATCTCCGGGTACCGGTGCCACCCGCCCGCGATCGGCGCGCCCTCACGGTTGTGGGCCCGGGCGATCCGCGCCGCGCGGTCCGCCGGCACCTCCAGGTCAAAGCTGGAGTGCATCATCCCCAGCGGCAGCAGCACCTCCTCACGCATGAACATGGGGAACGGCCGGCCGGTGACGTCCACCAGCACCTGCTGCATCACCGTCGTTCCGCCGCCGGAGTAGCGCAGCAGCGATCCGGGAAACGTGTCGACGCGCACGGGGGCGGTGTTGGCCGGCGCCTGCCCGTCCAGCACCTGCACCGTCGTGGGCACGGCCGCGGTCATGGCGTAGCCGGGAAAGCCGTGCACCGTGAGCCCCGCGCTGTGGCTCATGATCCGCCGCAGCGTCACCTTCTCCTGGGCGGTGAACGCGTTCTCCGGCACCTTCCACGAGCGCAGAAAGGTGTTCACGTCCGCGTCCAGCGAAAGCTGCCCCCGTTCGGCCAGCAGCAGCGCGCCCAGCACGGAGACGGGCTTGCTGATGGACGCCGCCTGGAACAGCGTCGCCGTGTCCGCCGCCGGCGTGCCCGCCTGCAGCGTTCCGTACGCCCGCGCCCACTCGATGCGCCCGTTGTTGATGACGGCCACGCTGACCGCAGGCGTGTTGCTGGCCCGCATCCGCTCGGCGATGGGCGCCCCCTGGTCCGTGCGCCCCGCCACGATGACGGGTGGGGTGAGCCCGTTCTCCACGCGGCGGATGCGCGCGGCGAGCGCGGTGTCCTGCGCCGGAGCGGGAGCCGCCAGGAGCGCAGCGGCGAGGAAAAGAAGAAGCGCGTTTCGCATGGGAATTCGTGTCTGCGGAGGGAGGTACTGCGCGTGACCGGGATTTTGACGTCGGCTGGGGCCGGAAGGTTGGGCCTGATCGATGGAGAACGGAAAAAAGAAGGCCTCACACGGAGTCAACGGAGTTAACGGAGTCCAAGTTTCCGTTGATCCCGCTGACCTCCCTGCGAGGCCGCTCTTTTCACCCCGTCCCCTTGTCCCCTTCCGGGTCCGTCACCGGCGTTCGACCGGACAACGAGTGCTGCCCCTCAACCGGTCTGAATGAAGATCACCGTCCGGGTTTTCTCCTCCGCCTCGTCATTCTGCCGCCTCGCCAGCGTGAACTCGAACGAGGGGAACCGCCTGAGCGAGCTTACCGTGACGGTCTCGTTTCCACAAACGACAGCCACGTAGACGCGCTTGTCCGTCCTACGGCCTCCCAGCAAGTCGAACCAGACGACGAACTGGCCCACGAGGGCGGTGTTCGCGCATTCCTCCCACGTCCTGTCCTCGGCCGTCAGGTTGCAGAGGACCGCGTCATCCGTCTGCATGCAGCGAGCTGCGCTACGCATCAGGTTCATCTGCTCTTCGGTGGGCTCAGGCAGATCGAAGGCCGACGCGATGACGCGGTCGCTGAAGTCCGCGCCGCGGATGGTGTCGGTGCGCTCCGGCGAGCCCTGCGCGTGCACCGGCGCCCCCACAGCGCACGCGGACAGGAAGATGACGAGGAGGGGAGAGACAATCTTTCGCATTGACCAGGCGCTGAAAAGAAGGATAGAGCAGAGCTGCTCCCTGCACCGGCTCCTATGGAGTCAATCTATCCGCTCGCTCGCGTTCCGCAACACTGCCGATCGCAGGGGCAGCGTTCGCCGGCGCATCGTCAGTCCGTCGCCGATGCCGCGGGGGGGAGCGAGGCGTAGAAGTCCTCTCGCACGCGGCGCAGGTAGGAATCCAGCAGCTCCGCCACGCGGTCCGGGCCCTGGCTGGCCACGATCATCCCCACGTGGTGCTTCTTGGTCATCCGCCACACGATCTCGCCGTCCGTGTACGCCGAGGTGTCGGGCCACTCCTGCCGCGCCAGGGAGACCAGGATCCCCGCGTAGTCCTCGCGGCGCGGGGGCGGCGCGTACGACTCGCCGCGGGCGTCGGCCACCTCCAGCCGCGCCCATTCGCGCCACAGGTTGATCCCCGTCGCCGCCTCCACCATCTCCACGATGTTGGCGCCGCCCACCCGCGCCGCCGTCTCCAGAAAGTAGAAGCGGCCGTCCTCGTCCGCGCGGATGAACTCGGTGTGCATGGCGCCGCGCACCATCCCCATCGCCTCAAGCACCTGCCCGTCCAGCGCCCGCAGCGCCTGCGCCTCATCGCCGTCGCGGGGCAGGGTGCGCGTGCAGAACATCCCGCCGCCGTGGTACACCTCGAAGGGCGGGCTCACGTAGCCGTTGGCCTCGCTGAACACGATCTCGCGGTTCCAGGCCAGCGAGTCCACGTGGTACACGCGGCCGGGAACGAAGCGCTCCAGCAGGTGGAACGAGCGCTTGTCGCCCAGCTCCTCGATCGTCCTCCACACCTGCTCGGGGTCGCTGAGCTTGTGGATGCCGATGGCGCTGGCGGAGAAGCGCGGCTTGAGCACCCACGGCGCCGGCACCGTCTCCAGAAAGCGGCGGATGGGGTCGTGGTGCAGGATGGGGACGAAGTCGGGGACCAGGATGCCGTGCTCCCGCGCCCGCATGCGCATCGCCAGCTTGTCGCGGTAGTGGCGGACGGTGGTCTCGCCCATCCCGGGGATGCGCAGGTGCTCGCGCAGCGCCGACGCCATCTCCAGGTCGAACTCGTCCAGCGGCACGATGCGGTCGATGTGCTCCGTGCGCGCCAGCCAGCTGATGCCGTGGATCACGTCCTCGCGCTTGAACAGGTCCGGCATGTACAGCATCTCGTCGATGGCGTCGCGGGGCCAGTCGGCGTCGCGCAGCTTGTCGACGGTGATCAGCAGCACGCGGCACCCCAGCCGCCTGCACTCGCGGATGAACTCCTCGCCTTTGAAGAAGCTGGTCAGGCAGACGATGGTGGTCTGGCGGTCGGTCACGGGCTGGCTCTGGCTGGATGCGGACGATGGGAGGTGCGGAAGCCTCGCGGGGGCTCCATCACAACGTGTGCCGTGCGGCAGGATCGGCGGGCAGGGAAGATTCGCCCGACGTGAGCGCGCGCGCCAGATCGTCCATGCTGCCGAACAGCCCGTCGGGCGCGTGCGCGGCCAGGGCGGCCGCGTGCGTGTACCCCCAGCCGACAGCGTAGAACGCCATTCCCGCCGCGCGGGCGGCGTGCAGGTCGCGGATCTCGTCGCCGATCTTGACGGCCTCGCGCGCCGGGATGCCGCTGGCCCGCAGCACGCGGCGCAGCTTGCGGCGCTTGCCCAAGATGGACGCCCCGCAGGCGAAGTGCCGCACCAGCGCGGCGTTCCGCGGACCCAGCAGCCGGCGCACGTTCGCCTCGGAGTTGGAGGTGACGATGGCGATGGTCACGCCCGCGTCGCGCAGGCCGCGCAGCAGCGCGTCCACGCCGGGAAAGAGCGGGATGCGGTGCAGGTCCGCCGCCATCCGCGCGCGCATGTGCCGCGCGATCAGCGGCAGCTTCCAGGCGGGCGTGCGCAGGTGCCGGATCATCCTGCGCGCGTCGTATCCCCGCAGCGTATCCACCTCGTGCTCCTCGATGCGGCGGAACCCGAAGCGGTCCGCCACGTCGTTCACGACCTCCAGGAACCAGGGAAAGCTGTCCGCCAGCGTGCCGTCCAGGTCAAAGACCGCGAGCCTGTATCTCATCCAGGTGCCTTTCTACACCGCAGCCGGGTTGGTCCGAAGCCGTGCGCGTTGACGGGGCCGGTGCTTCACGGAGTGTGCCCGGTGCCTGGCTGTCCTGTGCAGGTGTCACAAAGGGAGGGCTTGATAGCCTATTATCCGTCCGGTGATGCATGACCCGCGCGGAATCTCACGGTGAGCTTCCGCCCGCCCCCTGGCCCCCGCGCTGCCCCATGACAAGCCGCACCCGCCTTGCCGCCGCACTCCTCGCCGTCCTCTCCCTGGCCGCCTGCGAGGGCGTGCTGGAGCCCGGAGAGCGGGACCAGGAACAGATCGTGTTCCTGCGCTACGCCGACGCGAGCAGAACGAACTCGCCCAGGGACTCGGCCGACATCTACCGCATCAACGCCGACGGCACGGGCCTGCGGAACCTGACGGACCACCTGGCGCAGTACAGCAGCGTCAGCGCGTCGCCGGACGGGCGGACGGTGCTCTTTACGAGCAACCGGGGCGGCACCAACGGCCGCATCTGGAGGATGAACAGCGACGGCAGCGGCCTCAGGCAGATCACGACCGAGTCCACCGGCTCGCCCCGCTGGTCGCCGGACGGCAACCGCATCGCCTTCATGATGGCCGGGCACGTGCACGTGGTGGGCGCGGACGGCGGCACGCCCGTAAAGGTGTCCGAGCCCGCGATGCAGGTGGGCACTTCCTGCCCCAGCAGCACCGCCACCAACATCGTCCTGGTGGGATGGATCGGGGCCGGGCGGATTGCGTTCGCGCGCGGCTACTGCGGATTTGGCTACCGCTACTTCCTGGTGAACGCGGACGGCACCGGGTTCGTGCAGACCGACATCCGCCTGTTCGAAGCCCATTTCTCGCCGGATGGCTCGAAGGTCCTCTTTCCCGAGTTCGAAGGGGGATTTGCCCGGGTGATGCTGATGAACTCCGACGGCACCGGGCGCCGGGCACTCGTCACCCAGGGCAAGAGCCAGGGGCTGCCGTGGGGCAGCTACTCGCCCTGGTCGGCGGACGGCAAGCGGATCGTGTTCTTCGCGTCCGACAACGCCGCGCCGATCGCCTCACCGCAGAGCTGCACCGACGGGGCGCTGCCGTACGTGGTGAACGTGGACGGCTCGGGCGTCAAGCGGCTGATGGATACGTGCATCGGGTTCTTCAACGGGTGGTCGGCTTCGGGCGACCATGTCGCGTTCACCATCTTCCCCGCGACCGCACCGTTCCCCCTGTCCGTTCCCGACGTGCACGTGGCAAAGTCCGACGGCACCGGCGCGGTAAACGCCACCAACAGCCCGTTCTGGGAGAGCGACGCCGTCTGGCTCTCCGGCCGCTGACCGGGCGTCCGGGCCGCAGGGCCTGATTCCTGTCGACACCGAATGCCGCGGGCGCCTGCGAAACCATCGCAGGCGCCCGCCGCTTTTTCCGCATCCAGTGCGCAGGGTCATGATCATACCGCATCCGACGAAAGTGTCATTCTGATATGTAATACCGGATCCACAAGAACAAAAAGCACTCACGCAGAGCAGCGGAGGGGCAGAGCAGCAGAACGAAACTCTCTGCTACTCTGCCTCTCTGCTACTCTGCGTGCAAAGTCTTTTGCCGGAGTTGGTATAATCCGGAATAGAAAGCATGACTTCCTGAGGGAGGCGCCGCTCCGGGCTTGCCCTTGCCGGGGGTTCGGCGCGCCGACCGAAGGACCTCGCCAGCAGTACGATGAGGCTGGTTCCGAGCCCTGAACTGGCCCTGCGCGCCCAGACAAGGTCCTTCGGTCGCGCGCCGGAGCCAGTACAGGCGGCAGGTTCTTGGCGAGCGCTCCCTCAGGAAGTCACGGTTCTTTTTGCGGATTCGGTATGAGTCCAACACCAGCCTTCGGCAGACCCAGAGGGCATGAAAAAGCAGATCTAGCCGATCCGCAGCGCTGCACGGCCCGGCGAGTCGCCCCGGCTCCGGGGCGGGCGCTCCCTCGGAATGACCGGTGTGTTCCC
>DASQBH010001447.1:0-14876 GCA_035635315.1 Longimicrobium sp. | reverse complement strand
GCCCAGAAAGAAGGGGACGTCGATGCGCATCCCGTAGTACATGCGCAGCCCGCCGGGAAAGTTGTGCTCGTTCTGGGCGTAGAACGCCGGCTGCAGCACCGACACGTCAACCGCCTCCGACTGCCCCGGCTGCAGCAGGTTGATCTCGTAGCGCGCGGCCCGGTTCACCCGCAGCGAGTCCATGGCGTCGAAGCTGTACACGCCCCGCGAACCCGGCAGGTAGCGCTGGTCGAAGAGGAACACGTCCGCCCCCGCGCCCACCGTGGTCGTCACGTCGCCGCGCGACCACGAGAACGCGTCGTTCACCTGCACCACCGTCTGCTGCAGGTCGCTGTTCTGGTAGGCGTACGGCGCCCCCGCGCGCAGCGTGCGCTGGATGAGCGAGCTCCCCAGCGTGCTGAGGACCTCCACGTCCACCTGCGGCGCGTCCGAGGCCGGCGTGTGGCTGTCGTTGGTGCGCTGCACGCTCACCTGCAGCTCGTTGTACCAGCGCTCGCTCAGCCGCGACCGCAGCTGCGCCATCAGCGACTGCGTGCTGCTCTCCACCCGGTAGCCGGTGGAGGAAAACTCGTACGCCCCGAACGCGGCGCGGTTGGCGCTCACGTCGCGCTCGGCGCGGATCAGGTTGTGGTGCAGCGTGAGGGTGTGCACGTCGCTGAAGCGCCAGTCCAGCCGCCCGAAGGTGTTCACCATCGGGTTCTCCAGCGTGTAGCTTCCCAGCGCCCCCGCGTCCAGGCCGTACCCGCTCAGCAGCTCCGCCACCCGCACCGCCGAGTCCGGCGCGATCCCCGTGCGCAGCGGATCGCCGATCCCCAGCGAGTACCCCGGCGGCGGCTCGCGCCGCCGCTCCATCTCGCCGGCAAAGAACAGGTGCACCCGGTCGCGCACCAGCGGCCCGCCGATGCTGCCCCCGAACACCTGCTTGCGGTAGTCCGCCAGCCCGAAGTCCGTTCCGTCCACCACCAGGCTCCCCACCATCGACTCGTCGCGCAGCTCGCCGAAGAGCGAGCCCTCCCACTCGTTCGTCCCCGACTTGCTCACCGCGTTCAGGTAGCCGCCCGTAAAGCCGCTGCTGCGCACGTCGTACGGCGCCACCTGCACCTGGAACTCCTGCACCGCCGCCAGGGGGATGGCCTTGGCCCGCGCCTCCGCGCCGGGGACGCCGCTGGCGTACGCGCCAAAGACGTCCTGGTGCAGCGCGCCGTTGATGGTGATGGAGTTGTAGCGCTCGTTCTGTCCCGACACGGAGATGCCCCCCGTCTCCGTGCGCGTGACCATCGGCGACACGTCGGCGATCTCCAGAAAGTCGCGCTCCACCAGCGGGTGCAGCTCGATCTGCTCCTGGGCGATGGTGGTGGACGCGCCCGTGCGCGAGGTGGAGAACCGCGTGTCCACCTCGGCCTGCACCGTGATCTCCTCCAGGGTGGTGGCGCTCACCGCCAGCCGGAAGTCCATCACCAGCACCTGCCCCAGCCGCAGCTCCACGTCGCGGCGCTCCTCGCTGGCGTAGCCCAGCCGCGAGACGCGCACCGTGTAGGGGCCGCCCGGCCGCATGCCGGTGACCTGGTACCGGCCCCCCGCGTCCGTCAGCGCCCGGGCCTGGGAGCCGGTGGGGCCGTGCAGCACCGTCACCTGCACCGAGGCCAGGGGCGCCCCCTGGGTGTCGGTCACGCGGCCGCGAAGCACCGCGTTGCTGGGGTTCTGGGCGGCGGCGCTCCCGGCCGTCACCGCCATCAGCAGCAGCGCCGCCGCGAGCGGGCCAGAGGATGCCAGGCCGCGAAAGAGCCGGGCGACGTACGGACGCGCAAAGAAAGTCATGTGCATTCGGGTGCGGGTGCGGCGGAGTACGGCAGGGGTACGGCCGGTGGGGAAAGCGGCATCAGACCAGCTCACGCGCGGGGCGGTGATGCCCCCGGATCGGGGGATGGGGACCGGCGGGGAGCGCCGTCATCCCTCTTTCCGGCATTCGCTGGCACCGGCGCGAATGTGGGGAACGTTACCACAACGCGCAACCAGCCGGGATCAGGACGGGGGGACCAGGGGAACGGAGGGCGCGGCTCCGGAAGAGGAGCCGCGCCCGCGGTCGCGGTGCCTGCGGAGCCGGGCTCAGCCGACGCGCATGTGCACCACGATGACCCCCGCCGGGCGGCTGTTGCCGATCCCGGTGAGCTTGGCGACGGCCTGTGACGGGTCCAGGTACTCGAACCGCAGCACCTCCGAGGCGCGGATGTTCTTGAGGGACTCGACGTCACCCAGGCGCATCTCGCCCTGGTACACCAGCACCTCGGCCTGCGCCCCGTTGAAGCTGCGGTTGGCGCGCACGTTCAGCCAGAACGGGCGCAGCCGCTGCACCGCCTCGAACGCGTTCATGCCGCCGGGAAGGCCGGACAGCTCCGACTCGACGATCAGGGAGCGGTCGCGGGCGGCGGGGCCGCTGGCCGGCGCGGCGCACGCGGCGGTCGCCAGCAGCAGGAGGGCGAGAAGGTTGATCCAGCGAAGGGGGGTGCGCATGGTCGGTGTCTCCTGGAGCGATTCGGATGGGATGGGAACGCGGGCCGCGCACCGGCGCGGCCCGGGAGAAAGAAGGCGGAGGCGCGGGGCGGGTCAGTCCACCACGCCGCCCGTTTCTTCCAGGGTAAAGTTTACCTGGACCGTCTGGTTGCACGCCAGCGGCGCCGGGAGCCGCGCGGGCGCGCTGGCGGGCACCCTGTACTGCGCGGGCGGCACCACGCTGGCGCCGCAGGTGGCGCACGCCCCGTTCAGCACCGCGCCGTACTCGCCCGCGCTGTTGCTGGTGGCCGTGAGCAGCGGCACCCCGCCCGGCGTGATCGTGTCGCGCAGCGTCACCGTGGCGTTGGGCACCCCCGCCCCGGCCGCGGTGGCCACGCGTCCGGCAAAGACGGCGCGGCACTGCTCGGAGCCGGTGGAGTCGTTGCACGCGGCCGCCAGGGGCGCGAGCACGGCAAGAAAGGCCAGCGTGCGGGTCCTGCGTGAGATCATCTTCGTGCTTCCTGAAAGAAAGGGAAAGTGCCGGGCCCGCGGCTTACCGCTCGCGGGTCCACACGGCCACCGTTCCGCACCGGGCGTCGGGTCCCATGAACTCCGCCGGGACCCCCGCCAGACCGTAGTACACCTCGATGCCCTCCAGCTCCGACGGGTCGGCCAGGTCGTCCAGCGCGATCGTCTCGTTGAGGGCGATCAGGTCGCTGTCCGCCGAATCGCGCTTGATGTCGAGGGTGGCGGACCGGTTTACCCGGATGCCGTCCAGAAAGATCTGTACCGGGCACCCCCCCATGCGCGGCGCCACCCGGTTGATCACCACGTCCGAGCCGAAGCCCGAGGCGCGCGCCATCGTCCGTACACCGGGAAGGGTGCGCAGCATGTCGGTGATGTTGCCCGGCTGCCGCTGCTCGATGGCCTCGCGGGTGATGTAGCGGCCAAAGCCGTTCTCCATCCGCGAGTAGAAGCCCGCCAGGACGGGGCTCACGCGCCCGGCGCGGGCCACCACCGTCACCGGCGCCAGCATCACCGCGTCGTCGCGCATGCGGATCTCCAGGTCCACGGAGTCGCGCACCACGCGGATGTGGGCGGTGTTCACCTGCACGTAGCCCACCCGCTCCACGCGGAACCGGTAGTACCCGGGCACCGGCGAAAAGCTGAAGCGCCCGTTCGCGGCGGTCTCCATCGTCCTCAGCCGCCGCCCCTGCTGGTTCATCAGGGTGACGCGGGCTTTTTCGATGGGCGCGTTGGTGGCGTTGTCGACCACCACCCCGGTGAACAGCCCCTGGGCGTGGGCGGCGGGAGCGGAGGTGGCCAGCAGGGCGATGGCGCCGCAGAGGAGAGTGAGTGCGCGCATACGGACTCCTTTCCGATCAGGCCCGGTGGGCGCGGGGAGGGAGGGTCCAGCCGTGATGAATATCGCGGAGAAACGCCCCACCCGAAAGGATTCTGACGGCAGCTCCCGCCCACGCAGCCGGAGCAAAGCGACGGAAGGCCGTGCCCCGGGGGGCACGGCCTTCCCTACCGCAAGTTCCGTGGCGAAACCACGGCCTTTACGCTAGTCGTCGCTCTGCTTCCACTCGTACCGGCTGCCCGGCGACGTGCCCTCGGCGTAGCCGCCGGGGCCGCCGAAGGTGTAGATGGGCAGGCCGAGCACCTGCAGCTCGCGGGCCGGCACCGGGAAGTGCAGGAACGTGCCCTTGAACAGCTCGCCGTTGCGGCGCATGGGGAAGTACCAGGCACCGTAGTTGTACTGGTAGTTCTCCATCCGCTGCTCCCAGCGCAGCATCTCGAACAGGTCGCCGCAGCTGCCGTTGGGCAGCTTGGGCACGCACGAGGTGTTGAGCCCGGCGGCGGTGGTGGCGTTCAGACCGCCGTTCGCCACGCGCGTCTCGTTCACGATGTCCGCGGCCCCGGCCAGGTTGCCGGTGCGGTGCAGGGCCTCGGCCTTGAGCAGGCGCAGCTCACGCCCGCTCAGCAGGATCGAGGGGCCCGAGCCGCCGCGGGTGTTGTCCTGGCGGAAGTCGCGGTACAGCGACCAGCGCCAGGTGCCGCGGTCCGAGCGCACGTGGGCGCGCGTGCCGCCGTACAGGATGTACTTGCCCGGGTTCTGCGCCTGCGCCGTGGCGTCGGCACCCTGGGGGAAGCGCTTGTCGGGGGTGATGAGCAGGAACGGCGTGCGGGTCAGCACGGGCGTGTTGAGCCAGGTCTGGTAACTGCCCGACTGGTCGGCCATGCCGTGCACGTAGTAGTTCACCTGCGTCCACGCGCCCGCCTCGTAGCCGAAGCCGATGTACAGGTGCGTGAAGTGGGCCCAGACGTTGGGGTCCTGGCTGATCGACAGGTTCTCGCAGGTGGCGCCCGTGCAGGTGAAGCTGGCGTCCACGTCGGCGATCACCGCGTTCCAGTTGACCGTCGCGGCCTCGGCGGGGCTGCGCGGCACGCCGGCGCGCAGCAGCGCCTGGTAGCCGTTGATCGTCTTGAGGAACACCGCCTTCGTCATCCCCACGTTGCCGAACCACGTGGTGGGAATGGTGAAGTTGTTGGCGGCGGTGATCGCGGCGGCCGAGTCGAGCATGGCCAGCGCCTCCACCATCACCTCGTTGTACGGCTGCAGCTCGAGGGTGAGCGGATCGTCACCCTGGTCGTACACGAAGCCCTGGTCGTAGGTCAGCGCCAGGAGGCCATGGGCCAGGCCCTGGACGAAGCGCGCCCAGGCGCGGGCCCGCGCCGTGTTGTCGGTGCCGTTAGTCCCGATGATCTGGAAGCTCTCGGGGTTGGCCGGGTTGGTGGCGTTCAGCCCGTCCACCGCCGCCTTGATCGCCGCGTACGACTCGTACCAGACCTCCTGGTACGTGGGCGCGTAGGCGTCGGACGTGGCGTTGTTGATGGGCTCGCGCGGGACCTTCGACAGCTGCACCATGCCCAGGTTGGCGGCCATGGCCGTGTGCTGGAAGGCCGCCGTGCTGAGCACCAGGTCCGTCTGGAACGTGTACCCGTTGAACAGGGTGAGGTACGAGTTGGCAATCAGCGTTTCCACGTCGCCCGCGTCGGCGACGACGCGCGACTGGTCCGGCTGATTGTTGTTTGGCACCGTAAGATCCGCGCACGCACCTGCTCCGAAGAGCAGCGCGCACAGACCGGTGGTCCTGAGTAGCCGCATGTCTTTTCTCTCCTGGTGGCCGCCAGGGCCCGGAGGCCCTGGCGGCAGACTTGGTTAGAAGCTGAGCTCGACGGCCGCCGTGATGGTGCGCATGTTCGGGTAGTTGAACCCGTCGAAGCGCGCGATCGCCGCGCTGCCAGCCGTGCTGGCAGTGTTGCCGACCTCGGGGTCGTAGCCGGTGTAGTCGTCGATGCTGAACAGGTTGCGGCCCACCACGCTGAGCGTCAGGCGCTCACCGCCGCCCAGGCCGGGCAGCCCGCCCAGGGCGCGGTCGCCCAGGGTCCAGCGCAGCGACAGCTCACGCAGCTTGACGAAGCTGCCGTCCTCCACGAAGTGGCTGTTGGGCGGCTCGAGCGCCGTGTACAGCGCGCTGTAGTAGCCCTGCGGCTTGCGGTCCGGATCGTTCGGATCCTGGTCCTGGTCGCCGTGGTACTGCTCGAAGTACGCCCAGTGGCGGGGGAGGTTGTACACCTCCACGCCCTGCACCGCGTCAAGCTGCGCGTACAGCGAGACCGGGCCCATCGTGAAGGTGTTGCCGAAGCTCAGGCTGTAGTCAGGCAGGGTGTTGCCGAGCGGCAGGAAGGTGCTGCCGTCCGCGTCCTGGCTGGCCAGCGGCACGCCCCAGCGCACGGTGGTGCCGCGCAGGGTGAAGGGCGCGGTGGTGCCCCACAGGTCGTCGGCGTTGCCCAGCACGCCGTCGGCGCCGGCGGCCGACTGGGCCGTGTTGCCGTTGCCCACGTACACCAGGTAGCCGTCGGAGTTGGTGTCGAACGCGCCGCACTGACCCTGCAGGTCGCTGGGCAGGTCGGTGCACTCGGTGGCCCAGCGGGTGCCGTAGAAGGTGCCGTACACCTCACCCTCGCGGGCGTAGAACACGCTGGCCAGACCCTGCGTGAGCGGGTCGCCGAACTGGAACGGAGGCACGTTCAGCTCGGTGATCTTCTGGCGGGTGCGGTCGTAGATGATCCGCGTGTTCCAGTTGAAGTTGCCGCGCTGCAGCAGGTCGGTCTGCAGCGAGACCTCCCAGGTGTTGCTCTTGAGCGTGCCCGCGTTGCGCCACTGCGACTCGAAGCCCGTGGCGGCCGGCAGCGGCACCGGAAGGATCTGGTCCTCGATGGTGCTCAGGGCGCGCGTCACGTCCAGGCTCAGGCGCCCGAACAGCAGCGTGCTCAGGCCGAACTCGCGCTCGGTGGCCAGCTCGGGCTTGAGGTCCTGGTTGCCCAGGGTCACGCCGCCCGCCAGCACGCCGTCGTTCAGGCCGAAGGTCTCGTACTGCGCGTAGAAGTTCGGACGGCCGCCCGAGGTGCCCAGGGCGTAGTGCACCTTGAACTGCTCGGCCGTCGAGGCGAAGGGCCACCACGACTCCTCCGACAGGCGCCACGCACCGGCCAGGCGGTAGTAGGTCTGCCAGCGCTCGTTGGAGCCGAACAGCGAGCTGCCGTCGCGGCGCACCAGGGCGTCCAGGATGTAGCGGTCCCGGAAGTCAAGGTTGGTGATGGCGTACCAGCCCTCGGACCGGATCTGCTCCTGGATGGAGCGGGTGATCTGGTTGTTGGAGCCGGCGTCCAGGTCCGTCACGCCGCTCACCACCAGGTCGGTGGCCGAGGCGCGGAAGTAGTCGTAGTCCGCCTGCTCGTACAGGTAGCGGAACTGGGTGGTGGTGTTCAGGTCGCCAAAGCCGCGGCGCAGGGTGGCCGTGGTGCTGGCGTTGAACGCCTCGTCGCTCCAGTTGTCGCGGCGGTACTGGCCGTTGTTCAGGTTGGCGTCGGCGCGCACCGTCTTGAAGCCCGGGAACCAGTAGCGGTACTGGTTGACCGTGCTGCGGTCGTACGAGCCGTTGCCCTCGAGCTCGAACCAGGAGAGCGGCGACCAGCGCAGCGTCACGCCGCCCAGGAAGCGCTCACGGTCGTCGCTGCGGTCGATGGCGTTGATCTGGTACAGCGGGTTCTCGTTCTCGCTGAACAGGTCCGGGGCGATGATGGGATCGCCATCCTTATCCTGGGCAGCCAGGTCCACGCCGCCCGGCATGCGGGTAAGGTCGAACAGGATGCTGCCGCTGCCCGCCAGGTTCTGGCCGTCCTGCTGCGCGGTGCTGTAGAAGCCGCGGAACGAGCCGGTCAGCGTCTCGCCCAGGCCCTGGTCAAGGTTCAGGCGGAAGCTGCGGCGCGTAAAGCCCTGCAGCCCCTCGATGAGGCCTTCCTGGTCCAGGTTGCTGAACGAGGCGTGGTAGTTGGTGTTGCCCTGGTTGCCGGAGGCCGACAGGGTGGTCTGCGAGAAGGCGCCGTTGGTGAAGAAGCGCTCCACCTGGTCGACCACACCGTTGGGCCACTGGCCCACCTGGTAGCGGTTCCACTCGTTGGTGCCCAGGGTTTTCGGCGTGCGGTAGCAGTTGACGTCGTTGGGGCCGCCGCAGGCGGGGAGGCGGTTGGACCGCTTGGTCGCCTCTGCCTGGTAATCGATTTCGGTAACGCCGTCGGCCGCGATGAACCGGGTCCCCGCCGCGTTCATCTGGTAGGCGTGGTTCTGCGCGATCGAGATCTCGTCCGGCAGGGTGCTGGTGCCGTACTCGGTGCGCACGCGGTACTGGGTGCTGTTGGCGTCGAGACGACGGCCGCTGCGGGTGGTGATCTGCACCACGCCGTAGGCCGCGCGCGCGCCGTACATCGACGACGCGGCGGCGCCCTTCACCACCTCGACGCTCTCGATGTCGTTGGAGTCGATGTCCTGCAGGCCGCCGGCGAGGATCACGCCGTCGACGATGTACAGGGGCTCCTGGCTGCGGCCGGCCGAGTTGATCGACTTGGGCCCGCGCAGCAGGATCGACGGCGCCTGGCCGGGAAGACCGCTGGGCGACACGACCTGCGCGCCCGCGACCTTGCCCTGGATGGCGCCACCGGCGCTCACCGCGGGCACCTGCAGGTCGTTGCCGTCCACGCGGCCCACCGTGAAGGGCAGCTTGGCCACTTCGACGGCGCCGGCGGTGCCGGTGACCACCACATCCTCGAGGAGGATGATCTGGGCCGACATCTGGAAGTTCTGCGTCAGGTTGGCGCCCGGCGACAGCGTGACGCTGCGCGAGACGGTGGCCAGGCCCTGGCGCGAAGCGGTGATCTGCACGGACTGGCCCGCGCGGATGCGCGCGCCGGGGATGACCAGACGGTAGCTACCGTCCGCGCCGGTGCTGGCACCGGCATTCAGGCTCTCGATGCGCACGAGCACCGCAGCCTCGGGCTGGCCCTGAGCGTTGGTCACGCGACCCGTCACCGTTGCGGCCTCCTGGGCCAGCAGCGAGACCGGCGCGAGGGCCGCCGCGATCAGAACCGCGATCAGCCGACGGAATTGTCTCATTCCTCGTCCTCCTGTGTGCCGACGGCCCGGGGTGGACCGCCGAGGGTTTGTTTCCGATCGTACGGGCGCGAACGCCGAATGCGCTCCGCGCCGCGCTGGGTCGTGGGCCGGCTGCCCAAGGGGGGCGCCGGAACTTCCCGATCGGGCCCTACCACGCTTCGTAGAGATCTCGTTTCGCCAGCACCTCCTGCTGCAGCGGGTGGTCGGAGTCGGAACGTGGAAAAAACGCGCGCAACGGCGCGGGAAAACACAGGATTGAGATCGCCGGCCTTCGACGTTGGGACTGGTCCCGGCGGGGCGGGACGGGTGAATACGACTGGGCGTGAGTCCGTGGTATATAGAACGGGCGTTCGATCATGTCAAGGGTGTGCAACGGCGCGGTGATGCAGCGTCCGGTCATGGCTCCCTCCGGGTTCCGCCCGTTTGGCGTCTTCGCCTTTTCAGCCGCCCACCATGCGGACGGCGCGCAGCAGCGCGCGGGCCTTGCTGAGCGTTTCCTCGTACTCGTCGGCGGGGACGGAATCGGCCACGATCCCCGCGCCGGCCTGCACGTGGGCGGTGCCCCCCACCTCCACCACGGTGCGGATGGCGATGGCGGTGTCCATCGTGCGCCCGCCGTATCCAAAGTAGCCCACGGCGCCGGCGTACGGCCCCCGGCGCACGGGCTCCAGCTCGTCGATGATCTCCATCGCCCGCACCTTGGGGGCGCCGCTCACGGTGCCGGCGGGGAACGAGGCCCGGAACACGTCCATGGCCGACATCCCCTCGCGCAGCTCTCCCTGGACGGTGCTCACCATGTGCAGCACGTGGGAGTACTTTTCGATGGTCATCCGCTGCGGCACCGTGACGGTTCCCCAGCGGGCCACCCGCCCCACGTCGTTCCTGCCCAGGTCCAGCAGCATCAGGTGCTCGGCGCGCTCCTTGGGGTCCGCCAGCAGGCTTTCCGAAAGCCGCCGGTCGTCCTCGGCGTCCCTGCCCCTGCGCCGGGTGCCGGCGATGGGGCGCACCGTGACCCTTCCCTCCTCCAGCCGCACCATCACCTCGGGCGAGCTCCCCACCAGCCGCATGCCGTCCAGGTCCAGGTAGAACAGGTACGGCGACGGGTTCAGCGTGCGGAGCGCGCGGTACAGGTCGAACGGCTGCGCGGCCAGCGGAACCCCCAGCCGCTGCGACAGGACCACCTGAAAGGCGTCGCCGGCGCGGATGTACTCCTGGATGCGCCGCACCCCCGCTTCGAACGCCTCCCGCGTCGAGGTGCTCTCGAACGGGTCGTCCGCCTCGCCGCCGGGGTCCGCCATCTCCAGCGGCGACGGACCTTTTTCCTCCCGCAGCCGCTGGATCAGCCGGTCCAGCTCCGACACAGCGGATTGATAACGTTCGTCCAGCCCAAGTTGTGACACTCCATCTGTTTGCACCGCGACGACGGCCCGCGCGCGGTTGAACAGGTTGTCGATGACCAGCACGGTGCCGGTGAGCATGAACACGGCGTCGGGAAGGCCGCGGTCGTCCGGGGGGGCGTGGGGAAGGCGCTCGACCAGGCGGACGACGTCGTAGCCGAAGTAGCCCACGGCCCCGCCCCAGAAGCGGGGGAGCCCCGGGATCTCGGCGGGCCGGTGCGCCCGCAGCATGCGGTCGAAGGCGCCCAGCGGGTCGTCGCTCTCCCCCTGGTCCACCCACCCCTCGCCGGGGGTCCACGTCTCGATGCGCTGGCCGAACAGGCGCCACGCGGCGCGCGGCTCCGTTCCCAGGATGGTGTAGCGCGCCCAGGTCTCGCCGCCGACGACGGACTCGAGGAGAAAGCCGAAGGGCGGCCGCGCCAGCTTGTAGTAGGCGGAGACGGCGGTGTCGGTGTCGAACGCGAACTCGCGCACCACGGGAACGAGCGTGGCGTCGCGGGCCAGGTCGTGGAACTCGGCGAGCGAGGGGGTGACGGACATCCGTGGAGGATCGGGATACCTGCGAAGGACGGAAGGGGGAATCTTTCGCGGCAGAGGGGTGGATGTCAAACGGTGAGCGGGTGAGCGGGTGACGAGGGGGACGAGGGGATGGACGGATCGAACTGCGTCCGCGGGGTGCCCCTCCCCCGGCCCCTCCCCGCTCGTTCCTCGCGGAGAGGGGAGAATTCGACTCCGCCTGGAAGGTGCGTCGTACCCCCCTCGATGCCGCCCTGCCCAGCGCATTTGCAAGGGATTGTTTCTCGCGCCGGATGGATCCCGTAAGCAACGCAACCTTTCAGTCGCGGCGCGTATCTCATATCAGCCTTCGTCCGGAGCCGCACCATTACTCCCTGGGTCGTCCACGCCGGAAACAGAACACTTGACGGCGCGAGCATCCTGCTAGTACACTAGCACATGCTAATACATTAGCAGGCGCACAGAACCCTCTGCGGCCCGCTTTCGACGGATCCAGATCACCACCCCACGTCCGACATCCCGTGAACTTTCCCTTCGAGATCCCCACATGATCGCAGCAACCCTTCTCCTCACCGCGGCGGCTTTGCTGCAGCAGGCGCCCGCGGACTCGGCCCGCGTGCTGGGCGCGCACCGGGTGGCGGCCGGCGAGCAGGTGCCCGTGATCGACGGCCGCCTGGACGAAGCGGTGTGGAGCGCCGCGCCCGTGGCCGGCGACTTCGTGCAGCAGCGTCCCACCTTTGGACAGCCCGCCTCGCAGCGCACGGAGGCGCGCGTGGTCTACGACGCGGAGGCAGTGTACGTGGCGGTGCGCGCCTACGACTCGGCGCCGGACTCCATCGCCTCGCAGCTGGGGCGCCGCGACGCCACGGGGCTCGTCTCGGACTGGGTGCAGGTCATCTTCGACAGCTACCACGACAAGCGCACGGGCTTTCGCTTTGGCGTGACGCCGCGCGGGGTGAAGCGCGACGTGTTCCACTTTGACGACGGAAACGAAGACGGCACCTGGGACGCCGTCTGGACGGTGGAGACCACCATCGACTCGCTGGGATGGACGGCGGAGTTCCGCATCCCGTTCAGCCAGCTGCGCTTTCGCACGGGGGCGGGCGAGCAGACGTGGGGGCTGAACATCCTTCGCGACATCGCCCGCAAGGAGGAGCGCTCGTGGTGGTCGCCCATGCGGCCGGACCAGTCGGGCTTCAGCTCGCGCTTCGGGACGCTTACGGGGCTGCGGGGGCTGGGGAGCCCGCGCCGGCTGGAGCTGCTTCCCTACAGCGTGGCCCGCGTGACGCGCGACGGGCGGGTGGCGGACGACGACCCCTTTCGCTCGCCCACGGACCCGGGGCTCTCCTTTGGCGCGGACCTGAAGTACGGGCTGACGAGCAACCTGACGCTCACGGCCACCTTCAACCCCGACTTCGGACAGGTGGAGGCGGACCCGGGGCAGGTGAACCTGTCGGCGTTCGAGACCTTTTTCCAGGAGCGCCGGCCGTTCTTCGTGGAGGGGGCGGACGTCTTCAACCTGGGATCGCTCTTCTACTCGCGGCGCATCGGCCGGACCCCGCAGGGGAGCGTGGGGGGCGGGATGACCTACGTGGACCACCCCGACGCGAGCACCATCCTGGCCGCGGCCAAGCTGACCGGCCGGACGAGCGGGGGATGGACCATCGGCGTGCTGGACGCGGTGACGGCGGAGGAGAAGACGCGCTACGTGATCGGCGACGTGGACGGCGTGGAGGAGGCCATCACGGAGCCGATGACCAACTACGCCGTGGCGCGGGTGCGCCGCGACCTGCGCGGCGGGCAGACGAACGTCGGCGCCATCGTGACGTCGGTGCACCGCCGCCTGGACGGCATCGAGGGGCTGCAGTTCCTTCCCGGCTCCGCCTACGCGGGCGGGCTGGACTGGCGCCACCGCTTCTTCGCCGGCAACTGGCAGCTGCACGGCTATCTGCTGCAGAGCAGCGTGCAGGGCGACACCATGGCCATCCAGCGCCTGCAGCGGAGCTCGGCGCGGTATTTCCAGCGCGCGGACGCGGAGCACGTGGAGTTCGATCCGTTGCGCACGTCGCTGACCGGCACGGCGGGGCTGGTGGCGCTGAACAAGATCGCGGGGACGTGGCGCGTTGGCTCGGGGCTGGTCTACCGCTCGCCGGGGTTCGAGGCGAACGACATCGGCTTCATACAGAACGTCGACTTCTACGCCTGGGACGGCTACGCAGGCTATCACCGGTTCAAGCCCCAGGGCGTGTTCCGCGACTACAACATCTACTGGAACAACAACGCGGGGTGGACCACGGACGGGGAGCGGACGAACGTCTCCACCGGGTTCAGCGGCAACTTCACGCTCAAGAACCTGTGGGGCGGGTACTGGGGTGTGTCGCAGAACATCGCGGGGCTCTCCGTGGCGGCGTTGCGCGGCGGGCCGGCGCTGGTGTCGCCGCCCTCGTCGGAGGTGTGGGGCGGGTTCTACAGCGACAAGCGCCACAAGGTGTCGTTCGGCGCGGACCTGAACGTGACGCGGGAGAACGGGACGGACGGGAGCTCGGCGTGGGTGGCGCCGTACGTGAACGTGCGGCCGTCCAGCCGCTTCGACCTGTCGCTGTCGCCCTCCATCACCTGGAACACGGCCGCCTGGCAGTACGTGGGCTCGCGGAGCGACGCGGGTGCGGCCGACGCGCGGCGGTGGGTGTTCGCGCGGATGGACCAGCGGACGGCCAGCCTGACGGCGCGGCTGAACTACATCTTCAGCCCCACGCTCTCGCTTCAGTTCTACGCGCAGCCGTTCATCAGCGCGGGCGACTACGGCGAGTTCATGGAGGTATCGAACGCGCGCGCGGAGCGCTTCGGCGACCGATTCCGCACCTTCCCGGACGCCGAGATCCGCCAGTGCGAAGACGAGGACGGCAACGTGTTCTTCGGCGTGCGCCCGCAGGCGGGCGGGTGCGGCGACGACGCGGGGTTCGGCTACTCGTTCAGCAACCCCGACTTCAACGTCCGCCAGCTGAACAGCAACGCGGTGCTGCGCTGGGAGTACCGGCCGGGGAGCACGCTGTTCGTGGTGTGGAGCCAGGGGCGCTCGGACTTTACGACGGACGGGCGGTTCCAGCTGCGCAACAACACGTCGGACCTGTTCCGCGCGCCGGGGACCAACGTGCTGCTGATCAAGATGAGCTGGTGGCTGGACTGGTAGGAACGGCAGGGAATAGGGAATAGGGAATAGGGAATAGGGAATAGGGAATAGGGAATAGGGAATAGGGAATAGGGAATAGGGAATAGCGGGCAACGGCCCGGATTCCCGATGGTCGCGAGGGGGCCGGCGAGATCGCCGGCCCCCTCGTCGTTGGCCATCCGGTCGCGTCGGCCGGAATCGAACTGCGTCCGACAGAGGCCCTCTCCCCCGCCGGTCCTTTCGCTCGTTCCTCGCGACGTCCCGGCGACCCCTCCCCCAACTTCGGGGCACTTCGGGGGAGGGGTTTTGTCTTTGGCGAGAGCGCGAGAGTAGACCCACTCTCGCACTTCCGCACTTCCCTCAGTCCGCGGCCATGGGGGCTTCCGGGTAGTCGTCGCCCAGGACGTTCTCCTCGCGGACGGTGCTGCAGCCGGCGCGCTCGTCGTAGTCCACGCGCAGCACCTGGTCCAGACTCTCCCGGATCCCCTCGATGTGGGTGATGAGGATCACCTGCTCGAAACGGTCCTCCAGGTGGTGCAGCAGCTGCACGACGTTGTCGCGGCGGGCCACGTCCAGCGAGCCGAACACCTCGTCCAGGATGAGCAGCGACAGCGGGTGGCCGGCGCGCTCGGCGATCATCTGCGAGAGCGACAGGCGCAGGACCAGGTTGGCGATGTCTTCCTCGCCGCCGGAGATGACGGGCTTCTCCTCGCCCTCGTCCAGCACCATCAGGTTGTACGACTCGTCGATCTCCATCGACGTGTAGCGGCCGTCCGTCAGCTGG
>DASQBH010001446.1:0-2990 GCA_035635315.1 Longimicrobium sp. | reverse complement strand
GCCCGCACTCCGTCGCGGGGAACGTAGTTGAAGCCCGGTCTGGCGAGCCTCCGGCGAACCAGACCGGGCTTGTCGCAGTTCCAGCCGCGGGTTTACCCGCCCGGGTCGATGCCGGCCGGAGCCCCCGTTCACCCGTTCACCCTCTCGTGCAGGGCGCGCGCGAATCGTTCGGACGCGCCGGGGTCCATGCGGAGGTACAGCGACGGCTCCACGAGCTCCAGCTCCATCAGCCAGAAGCCGTCCCCGTCATTCGCCCGCACGAAGTCGGCGCGGGCGTAGAGCGGCACGCCATCGACAGCATCGAGCGCAGTGCGCCCGGCGTCGAGAAGCGCGACATCCCCCTGGGCGGAGCGGATGTGGCCGCCGTGCTCCTCCTGCACGCGGAAGTCCGCGGCCGCGGGGGTCTTGAGGATGGTGTGGCTGTGCTCGCCGTTGAAGTAGAACAGCGAGAACTCCCCTTCGGTGACCACGGCGGGGACAAACGGCTGCGCCATCAGCGGCCGGTCCGCGTAATACGCCTCGATCCCCGCCGCCTGTTCACGCACCGTCCGGGCGTCCAGCCGCCAGGCGCCCTCGGCGTTGGCCCCCACCACCGGCTTTATCACCGCGCCGCCGCCGACAGCCTGCAGCAGCTCGGGGAGCTCGCCGGTCCCCAGCCGGTCGCGAAACACCGTGGGCACCACGGGCACGCCGCGATCCGCCAGGTCACGCAGATACGTCTTCCGCACGTTCCAGCGTACGATCTCCACGTCGTTGAACAGCGGCGTGCCCGAGCGCTCGATCTGCTCCAGGGCGGCCAGAAAGGCGTCCGGCGCCGTGATGTAGTCGTACGTGGAGCGGATCACCACCGCGTCGTAGTCCCGCCACGCCACCCCGGCCCGCCACGAGACGAACTCCACCCGCCAGCCCAGGGCCTGCAACGGCTGGACGGCGAGTTCGTCGTCGATTACGTAGGCGGACGGGTCGTCGAGCGTGAGAAAGGCGCAGCGCTGCATCGTGTGAGCCGATCGCGGTCCGTGAGATGATGGGAAGAATCGCGCGGGAGAATATCCCCGCCGGTCGGCGGCGCACCACCCGGGCTCTCAAGCGACAGGCGCCGAACTGCGTCCGCGGGGTGCCCCTCCCCCGGCCCCTCCCCGTTCGTTCCTCACGGAGAGGGGAGAATTCGATCGCGCTTCGACAGGGTGCGTCGCACCTCCCTCCCCCACGCAGTTTGTGGGGGAGGGCCGGGGAGGGGGGCGGCCCACCATCCCGCGCCACCCCGTCCGAAGCGCTCGGCTCCCTGCCCTAACATCAACCTCCCCCAGGGGTTTTGGGGGAGGTGGGCCGGTGGTGCCGGCCCGGAGGGGGCGGACTCCGGCGCCCGCCGAAGCGCCGCATCCCCTCCGCTCTTCACCCGCGCAGCGCCGCGGCGACCGCCTCCGCCGGCGTGGTCGTCGGGCGGCCGATCAGGCGGCGCAGGTCGCCGCTGTCGGTGTGCAGGTCGCCGCGCGCGATCCCGCGGTCCGAGTCGGCCAGGACGCGGGCGAAACCCTCCGGCAAGCCGAAGCCGACCAGCGCCTCGGCGTACGCGTTCTCGGGAAGGTTGCGGTACTCCACCGGCCGGCCGCTCTCGCGGGAGATGGTCTCCGCCAGCTCCGGCAGGGTGAACCCCACGTCGCCGCCCAGCTCGTAGATCCGTCCCTCGTGCCCCTCGCCGGCGATCACCTCGGCCGCCGCCGCGGCCAGGTCGGCGCGGGTGGCCGCGTTCAGCCGGCCGTCATCCGCGCTGCCCAGCAGCACGCCGTGCTCCACGGTCGACGCCAGGTTGCCCGTGTAGTTCTCCAGGTACCAGTTGTTGCGCAGAAAGACGAAGGGGATCCCCGACTGGCGGATCATCTCCTCCGTGGCCTTGTGCTCGGCGGCCAGCTGCATGCCGGTGGTGTCCGCGTTGGCGATGCTGGTGTAGGCGATCAGCCGCACGCCGGCCTGGCGCGCCGCATCCACCACGTTCTGGTGCTGGGGGATGCGCTGCCCCGCCTCGCTGCCGGAGACGAAGAGCAGCTTCTCCACGCCCTGCAGCGCCGCAACGAGGCTCTCCGGCGCCGAGTAGTCGGCCTGGCGCACCTGCACGCCGCGGTCGGCAAGGTCACGCGCCTTTTCCGGATTGCGCGCCAGGGCGACGATCCGGCCGGCGGGAATGCCGCGCTCCAGCAGGTTCTCGATCACGATGCGGCCAAAGTGGCCGGTGGATCCGGTGATGGCGATCATTCTGGCTCCCTGCCCTGTTCGTCGGGCGTATGGTGGTTTCGTCCGGGCAGCTTCGTGCCCGATCCGGGGATACGGCCGTCGTCCGCCTCACGAACGGGAGGCGATCGGCGAGCGGAGTATGTATCAAAATCAGATACATATATGGCCGCGCGGAAATCAGCCGGCCTTCCGCGCGCCTTCGTCCGCCTCTTCGCGCAGGCCGATCTCGCCCGCGGCGTCGGCGATGGTGGTGCGATCCAGCTCCTGCTCCATGGCCCGCGCCGCGGCGTGGAACCGCGCTTCGAGCACCGACTGGATGTTGCGTCCCACGGGGCACGCGGGATTCGGCTGCTCACGGTGCAGCGCGAAGATCTCTCCCTCATCCAGCGCCCGGTACACGTCGCCCAGGGTGACCTGGTCCGCCGGCCGGGCCAGCAGCGCGCCTCCGCCGGTACCCATCTGCGACGTGGTGAGCCCCGCCCGCGTGAGCTGCGATAGAAGCCGCCGCACCAGCGAGGCGTTGGTGTTCACGCTCCCCGCGATGTACTCCGAGGGCACCGGCTGTCCCTCGCCCCGGGCGATCAGCGTAAGGATGTGGACCGCAACGGCAAATCGGCTGTTCATTTGCGCCTCCGTTGTGTGTATCTAAATTAGTAACACACTCGGTCGATATCAACCTGTGCCACCGCGGGTCCGGAGCGGCGGCGGAAAGCGCGGAGTGTCGCCTCACCCGTCCAGCCAGGCGCGCAGCCGCTCCAGCC
>DASQBH010001445.1:0-2993 GCA_035635315.1 Longimicrobium sp. | reverse complement strand
GCAAGCGAGCCGGGACGGGGCTTGTCGCTTTTCCAGCCACGGGTTTACCCGCCCGAGACGTAGCCTGCCGCATCTCGTGCCAGAACGAAAACACCCTCCGGCCGCATCTCTCCTCCCAATCCACTCCCGCACTCCCGCACTTTCCCAACCCCCGTCTCCGTTGACTCCCACCCCGCCGGTCGCGAAATTCATCGCATGACGCAACTTGACCGTACCGCACAGGGAGACACCGTGCTGGTCGATAGATCCGCGGGCGTGCACGCCGCGCTCGCACAGGTGGCGGAGAAGGTGGAGGGCGGCGGCCGCATCACCACGGACGACGCGCGGCTGCTGTGGGAGCACGCGTCGGACGAGGAGCTGCAGCGGCTGGCGGGGATGGTGCGCGCGCGCTACCACGCGCCCAAGAAGGCCACGTACATGGTGATGCGCATCATCAACTACACCAACGTGTGCGTGGCCCAGTGCGACTACTGCGCGTTCTACGTCCTTCCCAACCAGGCCGGCGGCTACGTGCTGAGCCGCGAGGACGTGTTCGCCAAGATCGACGACCTGCTGCCCCTGGGCGGCGACCTGGTGGCCTTCAACGGCGGCTTCAACCCCAAGCTGCCGCTGCACTACTACGCGGACCTGTTCGCCGCCGTGCGTGAGCGGTACGGCGACCGGGTGGAGTTCTACGCGCTCACCATCGCCGAGTTCATGTACCTGGCGGACCGCGCCGGCCTGAGCTACCACCAGGCCGCGGCCCGGCTGCGGGATGCGGGGGTGCACTGGATCACCGGTGGCGGCTCGGAGATCCTCACGGAGGACTTCCGGAAGCGCCACGCCAGGTTCAAGTACACGGTCGCGCAGTACTTCCAGGCGCAGCGGGCCATCGTGGAGACGGGGATGCGGACCACCGCGACGATGGTGATCGGCTTCGACGAGACGATGGACGAGCGGCTGGAGCACCTGGAGCGCACCCGGGCCTTTCAGGACGAATGCCTGGAGGACGACTGGGACGGGCTGTTCTCCTTCCTGTGCTGGACGTACAAGCCGTATGGCACGGCGTTCGGCGGCACGGAGGTCACGCCGCGCGAGTACTGGCGGCACATCGCGCTGTCCCGCATCTACCTGGACAACGTGAAGCACGTGCGCACGTCGGTCCTTACGCTCAACGAGGACGCCTTTCGCGCGCTGGAGTTCGGCGCGGACGACTTCGACCTGCCGGTGGAGGACGAGGTGACGCAGAAGGCCGGCGCCACCATCGACCTGGACCTGGACCGGCTGCTTGAAGTGCCCCGGGCCATGGGCTACACGGTGGAGTACCGGCACGCGGAACGCCCGCCCGTGCTGGCCCCCGCGTGAGCCTGATGGACGACGTGCTGGACCTGTTCGGCTGGGTGCCGCCCGCGCGGCCCCGGCCGAAGTCGTCTGCCCGCCCCGGGCCCGCCCCCGCGGCGGATCCGCGCCCGGCCGCATCGGCGCCGGCCCCCGCGCCGACGCGGAGCGAGCCTGCCGCGCTGCCCGCGCGCTCAGGCCGGTCGGAGGCGGAGATCCTGTCGGTCGTGGCGCCGATCGCGCCGCACTTTCGCAAGGTGGTGTTCACCCGCAACCGGCGCATCATGGCGTCGGTGGGGGACCGCGGGCGGGAACTGCGGCTGAACGACGGGTTCGCCGCAGCGCCGCGCGAGGTGCTGGTGGCCGTGGCGCGGCTGTTCTCCGCGCGCGACGCGCGGACGCGGTCGCGGGCCAAGGCGGCGGTGCGCGAGTTCATCGCCACCATCCCGCTGGAGAACGCGGCCGTGCGCCGCCGCCCGCGCACCCGCCAGGTGCTTGCCGGCGACGAGCCGCACCTGGAAGCGCTGCGCCAGGAGTTCCGGCGCATCAACGCGGCGCACTTCGACGGGCAGCTGCCGGAGGTGCCGCTGTACCTGAGCGGGCAGATGCGGCGCCGCAACGGGCACTTCTGCTCCAACCCGCTGGAGATCGTCATTTCCCGCACCCTGTGCACCCACGCCCATGACGGCGAGGCGGCCCACACGCTGCGGCACGAGATGATCCACCTGTGGCAGCACGCGTCGGGCAAAAAGCCGGACCACGGCCCCGAGTTCCGCGCCTGGGCCCGCCGGCTGGACGTGCATCCGCGCGCCACGCGCCGCGTCTCGTGGAAGAACCAGCGGCGGCCGGGGGGGTGAACGGGTGAAGGGGTGAAGGACGCGGTAATCGCCCGGATCCATTCAGCTGGAGTGTAGGCGGGCGTGCGGACGGTGGTGCGGAGAGAACCTGGCCGACGGGTGTCCGCGAAGGCGGACAGGGTGACGTTGTTGCCGCGATTTCAATCGCTCTCGCGAGGCCTGCGTTGGTCTCTCCACGAGCATGGGACCCTGAGCATCCGCAGAGCCGCCATTCCGCGAAGGCGGAATTCGTGTAGTCGTTGCAGCGAATTCATTCGCCCTTTCCGGGCAGGCGCCGCATCTCTGTTGACCGGCAACATCCGCCCGTGCACGCTGTACGGGCGTTTTTCGTGATCCACCATTTTCCACCCCCGCGGCGTGGACGTTCCCGGCGCGCGCGGCAGGCAGGTTGAGTGAGCAATCCCTATCAGGCAGAGCTGGAGCTGGCCATCCGCGCCGCGCGCGCGGCGGGCGAGGCCATCATGCGCGCGTTTCGGGTGGAGCAGGAGGTGCGCTTCAAGTCCGCCGACCAGCCGGTGACGGACGCGGACCTGGCCGCCGACCGCATTCTGCACCGCATTCTCCTGGGTGAGCGGCCGGATTACGGCTGGCTGAGCGAAGAGACGGCGGATTCGCCGGAGCGGCTGCGGCGCGAGCGGCTGTGGGTGGTGGATCCCATCGACGGCACCAACTCGTTCGTGGCGGGGCGGCCGGAGTTCGCCGTGTGCGTGGGGCTGGTGGACGAGGGGCGCGCCGTCGCCGGCGTGGTGCACAACCCCGTCACGGGCGAGATGTTCAGCGCCGTGGAGGGCGGCGGCGCGTTCTGCGACGGCGCGCCCA
>DASQBH010001444.1:0-5526 GCA_035635315.1 Longimicrobium sp. | reverse complement strand
AGTTTGGGGGAGGGGTCGCCAGCCGTCGCGAGGAACGAGCGAAAGGCCTGGCGGGGGAGAGGGCCCCCGCGGGTCGCGACACCCTCACACCCTCACACAAGACCGTTGCGCGGCGGAGATGATGTAGGTACATTCGACTTCCGTTAGTTCTCATTGAGAACAAATGCAGGAGATCCCGCTTTCCGCAGGGAGCCCGCGCGGCGGCACCGAGCCTGGCCCGCGCCGCGGCACCCCTGGAGCCACCGCCGAATGCACGCCGATTCGTCCGCCGCTCATCGTTCCCCATCCACCGAAGACGCCCTCGTGCTGCACGAGGACCGCTTCTTCGACGCGGACGCCACGGTGCGCGGAATCGCCCGCGCGCTGTACGAGGAGACGCGCGGCCTGCCGCTGATCTGCCCGCACGGCCACGTGGACCCGGCGCTGCTGGCCGCGGACGCGCCGTTCCCGGAGCCCACGGCGCTGCTCATCATCCCCGACCACTACATCTTCCGGATGCTGTACTCGCGGGGCGTTCCCATGGAGGCCATGGGCGTGCCCACGCGCGACGGATCGCCCGTCGAGACCGATCCCCGGAAGATCTGGCAGACCTTTGCCGACCACGCGTACCTGTTCCGCGGCACACCCACGGGCGCCTGGCTGGACCACGAGCTGTACGACCTGTTCGGCGTGCGCGTGCGGCTGAACGGGCGCACGGCGCAGCGCGTCTACGATCAGATCGCGGAGCGCCTCGCTTCGCCCGAGTTCCGCCCGCGCGCCCTCTTCGAACGCTTCAACATCGAGGTGCTGGCGACGACGGACGCGGCGGCGGACCCGCTGCACCACCACCGCGCCATCCGCCAGAGCGGCTGGGGCGGCCGCGTGATCCCCACCTTTCGGCCCGACAGCGTGCTGCGCATCGCGGCGCCGGGGTGGGCGGAGGAGATCGGCGCGCTGGGGGCGACGTCGGGAAGGTCGATCGGCAGCTACTCGGCGCTGATCGCGGCGCTGGAGGACCGGCGCGCCTTCTTCCGCTCACTGGGCGCTACGGCCACGGACCACGCGGTGCTGGAGCCGTACACGGAGCGGCTGGCGGACGACGAGGCGGAGCGGCTGTTCGCCCGCGCCAGGTCGGGCGCGGCGACGGCGGAGGACCAGCGGCGCTTCGAGGCGCACATGCTGATGGAGATGGCGCGCATGTCGACCGAGGACGGGATGACGATGCAGCTGCATCCCGGCGCCCTGCGCGACCACAACCAGCGCGTGTTCGACCGCTTTGGCCTGGACAAGGGCGCCGACATCCCCGTGGCGACGGAGTACACGCGCAACCTGCGCGCGCTGCTGAACGCGTACGGCAACGACCCACGGCTCACGCTGGTCCTCTTTACCCTGGACGAGTCCGCCTACGCGCGCGAGCTGGCGCCGCTGGCCGGGCACTACCCCGCCCTGCGGCTGGGCCCGCCCTGGTGGTTCCACGACAGCATCCAGGGGATGATCCGCTTTCGCGAGCAGACGACGGAGACGGCCGGCATCTACAACACCGCCGGCTTCAACGACGACACGCGCGCCTTCTGCTCGATTCCGGCCCGCCATGACCTGAACCGCCGCGTGGACGCCAACTGGCTCGCCGGCCTGGTGGCGCGCCACATTGTGACGATGGGGGACGCGCGGGAGATGGCGCGGGCGCTGGCGTACGAGCTGGCGCGCGAGACGTACAAACTGGATTCGGCGGATGCGGACGTGCCCGCCGAGCCCGCGCTGGCGCTGCAGGGGGCGTGATGGAGAGCCCGCTGGCCGTACGCATTCACCCGGACGACAACGTCGCCGTGGCCGTCGGCCCTCTGCACGAGGGGACGGAGGTGGCGGTGGACGGCGTGCGCGTGACGCTGGCGGAGGACATCCCCGCCGGCCACAAGCTGGCGCTCGTCCCCCTGGCGGCCGGCGACGCGGTGCGGAAGTACGGCTTCGTGATCGGCGAGGCGACGGCGGAGGTGGCGGCGGGGACGTGGGTGCACTCGCACAACCTGCGGACGCGGCTCTCGGGGACGCTGGACTACCACTACCAGCCCGCCGCGCGCAACGGGGCGGCATCCATCGACGTCCCGACCTTTGCGGGATACCGCCGCGCGAACGGCCGGGTGGGGACGCGCAACGAGGTGTGGATCGTCAACACCGTGGGCTGCGTGAACACGGCGGCGGAGCGGATCGCGCGGATCGCGTCGGAGCGCTTCGCCGGGCGGGTGGATGGCGTGCATGCGTTCAGCCACCCGTACGGATGCAGCCAGCTGGGCGACGACCTGCGCAACACGCAGAAGGTGCTCGCCGGGCTGCTGCGGCACCCGAACGCGGGCGGCGTGCTGGTCCTCGGTCTCGGCTGCGAGAACAACCAGATGGACGAGCTGCTGGCCCTGGCCGGCGACGTGGACCGCGAGCGGCTGCGCTTTTTCAACACGCAGGACGTGGTGGACGAGGTGGAGGAGGGGGTGGATGCCGTCGCGGAGCTGGTGGCGCGGATGGAGGGCGACGTGCGCGTGGATTGTCCCGCATCGGAACTAATCCTGGGCCACAAGTGCGGCGGCTCGGACGGGTTCAGCGGGATCACGGCGAATCCCCTTGTCGGGCGGATCGCGGACCGGCTGACGGCGATGGGCGGCGGGGTGATCCTGACGGAGGTACCGGAGATGTTCGGCGCGGAGCAGGTGCTGATGAACCGCGCGGCGGACGAGGGTGTGTTCGGCGACGTGGTGGCGATGGTGAACGACTTCAAGGAGTACTTCCTTCGCCACGGCCAGCCCGTGTACGAGAACCCGTCGCCGGGGAACAAGGCGGGCGGGCTGACGACGCTGGAAGAGAAGTCGCTGGGCGCCATCCAGAAGGGCGGCGCGGCGACCGTATCCCGCGTGCTGCGCTACGGTGCGCCGGCACGGACGGGCGGCCTGTCGCTGCTGGAGGCGCCGGGGAACGACGGCGTGTCGTCGACGGCGATGGTGGCCAGCGGGGCGACGGTGCTGCTGTTCACCACCGGCCGCGGCACGCCCCTGGGCTTTCCCGTGCCGACGATCAAGATCAGCAGCAACAGCCACATCGCGGAAAAGAAGCCGCACTGGATCGACTTCAACGCGGGCGCGCTGCTGGACGGCACGGCCACGCTGGACGGCCTGGCGGACGAGCTGTTCGCGCGGGTGCTGGCTGTCGCGTCCGGCGAGCAGACGAACAACGAGAAGCACGGCTACCGCGAGATCGCCATCTGGAAGGAAGGCGTAACCCTCTGATCTCGTGAATCCCCATGCATTTACGGACTGTGGGGTACAGAGGAACAGACAACAGCCAGAGGAACAGAGGAAAAATTGGGGATGAGGACTCTGTTCCTCTCTTTTCCTTCTCTGTTCCTCTGTACCTAACAGTTTTTTGTCCTGAGTGAGCACAAAAGCCAGATGTCATTCCCGCTACTGAACCGCGCCCTCGTCACATCCGCTGCCTTCCAGGCGCGGACGGACGTCGGCGTGCCTGATCCGGCGCTGCTGGAGCTGCCGGAGCGCGCGGTGCAGTTCGGCACGGGGGCGTTTCTGCGCGGGTTCGTGGAGGCGTTCCTGGACGAGGCCAACCGCGCCGGCCGCTTCAACGGCCGCCTTGTGATGGTCGGCAGCACGGGGAGCGGGCGTGACCGCGTGATCGGCGAGCAGGACGGGCTCTACACGCTCTCCGTGCAGGGGATCGACGGCGGTGAGCCTGTGCACGAGCAGCGCGTCATCGGCTGCGTGAGCCGCGCGCTCTCTGCCGTGGACGAGTGGGACGCGGTGCTGGCCTGCGCGCGAAATCCCGACCTGCAGCTCGTCTTCAGCAACACCACGGAAGTCGGCATCGTGCTGGACGAGGGCGACCGGCCGGACCTTTCGCCGCCACGCTCCTTTCCCGGCAAGCTGACGCGCTTTCTGTACGAGCGCGCGCTGATGTTCGACTTCGATCCCGCGCGCGGGCTGGTGGTGCTTCCCTGCGAGCTCATCGAGGACAACGGCGACCGGCTGGCGGAGATCGTCATCGCGCTGGCGAAGCGCTGGAAGCTGGATCCCCGCTTTCCGCAGTGGATCGCATCCGCCGTCCCCATCCCCAACACGCTGGTGGACCGCATCGTCCCCGGCACGCCCGACGCCGCCTCGCTGATCGCTTCGGAGGCGCAGCTGGGCTACCGCGACGGGCTGCTGACGGTGGCGGAGGCGTACCGCCTGTTCGTGATCCAGGGGGATGACCGTCTGCGCGCGCGCCTTCCCTTCGCCAGGCTCCACGGCGTGACGGTGACGGAGGACGTGGCGCCGTACCGCGAGCGCAAGGTGCGGATGCTGAACGGCGCACACACCGTCATCGTCCCCGCCGCCATCCTCTGCGGCTGCGTGACGGTGCTGGAGGCGGTGCAGCACCCGCTCGTCGGCCCCTTTCTGCGCGGCGCGATGATGGACGAGATCGTCCCCACGCTCGATGCGCCGGGGGCGGAGGTGTACGCGGCGGCCGTTCTGGACCGCTTCGCCAACCCGTACGTGCGCCACGCGCTCATCGACATCTCGCTGCAGCAGACGATGAAGCTGCGCGTCCGCGTGGTGCCCACGATCGCGAAGTACGCGCAGCGCACCGGCCGCGCGCCGGAGTGCCTGGCGTTCGGCTTCGCGGCGTACCTGCTCTTTCTTCGCGAGGGGCGCGGGCTGGCGGACGACCAGGCGGAGCAGGTGCGCGCCCACTGGGGCACCACCTGGGACGATGCGGACGACGGCACGCTGGCGGATCGGGTCCGCGCCGTCTGCGGCGACGCGTCGCTCTGGGGGACGGACCTGAACGCGGTCCCCGGCTTCGCGGACGCGGTGGCGGCGAGCCTGGCCCGCATGCGCCGCGACGGCGTTGCGGCCGCGCTCGAGGCCCATCTGCACCCTGCCGCGGCGTAAAGGTTTGTTGCCGAAGGCCGCGCACCAGAACAGTCATCCTGAGGGAGGCGCCGCACCGCAACCTGCTTGCACACCACACTTTGGCGCCGACCGAAGGACCCTGCCGGCAGAACCGGGTGGCTGGACTCGAGCCTCCGGGGCCTGCCTCACGGTTGCCGAAAGAAGGTCCTTCGGTCGCGCGCAGGGGACGGTGACGGTGCAGGTTCCGGGGGAGCGCTCCCTCAGGATGACACAACGCGGGTTTCGGTGCGTGACACCCTTACGGACGTTCGAACGAGGCAGATGATCCCGACCGAGTCTCCACCCCGTCCCTCGGAACGCGAGGCCATCGTCCAGCGCATCACGGCGCTCGGCACGCTGGCGGTGGTGCGCCTGCCGCGCGCGGACGACGTGCTCCCCCTGGCGCGGGCGCTGCACGCGGGCGGCGTCTCCGCGATCGAGGTGACGATGACGGTGCCCGGCGCGCTGCAGGCCATCGAGCGCCTGGCCCGCGAGGGCGACCCGGAGCTGCTCATCGGCGTCGGCTCGGTGCTGGACGTCTCCACCGTCCGCCGCGCGACCGATGCGGGCGCCCGCTTCGTGGTGAGCCCCGTCTTTCGCCGCGAGATCGTGGACG
>DASQBH010001443.1:0-2590 GCA_035635315.1 Longimicrobium sp. | reverse complement strand
TATCCCAATAAGTTCCGTTGCTAGGTTCAGGAAGAATCCATCCGCGTCCACTACACCATGTAATCCGACAGAGAGAGCAAACAGCATGAGGAGCGGAATTCCCAATCGGACCAGCAGCCAAGTCTTCGGGCCATTCTCCATACTACAGTCTCCACGCGAATGCTTCAGTCAAGGGCTACGACGTAGGCTCCCATACGGGATTGCCAAAGCAGGAGTTTCGGGTTATCTGCGGGATGACGTTCGCTGGAGGTGAGCGCTAGCGGCTGGCACACATCTCGCCCGGGGCGAACCCGTTGCGCGAAAGGGACTTGCACAGGGGATTCGATGCGCGGGATGCGAGGTTGGATGATGGTGGCGCCGCTGGCGATGCTTGCCGGCGCCTGCGGGGGCGACGAGCACGCGGGCTACGTGCGCGAGGCAAAGGCGGCGCCCGCGCGGGTCGCGCAGAAGGCTCAGGCTCCACCCCCTGCCCCGCCGCGCCCGATGACGGCGGCGGATTCCGCGCAGGTGCGCAGCCGCATCGCGGCGGAGAGCGCGGCGGTGGCGGCGGCGTTCGGCAAGGTACCGCGGCTCAAGGCGCGCGAGGTGGGAAACCTGCGGCTGGACAAGAACGCCACACAGGTGGCCAGCGCGCAGCGCCTGGGCGTGCAGGTATCCGGACAGGCGGAGATCGACCGCATGGTGCAGCAGGGCCGCCTGGTACCGCTGGGCGACAGCACGGAATACTGGATCCTGCGCGGCATGGACCACGCGGCGCCGTACGTCACGCCGGACACCAGGGCGATGCTGGAGGACCTGGGCCGCCGCTTTCACGCGCGCCTGGACCGCGCGGGGCTGCCGCGCTACCGCATCAAGATCACCTCCGCCATCCGCACCGCCGAGGCGCAGGTGGACCTGCGCAAGACCAACTCGTACGCGGCCAGCACCACCAGCGCGCACCAGTTCGGCACCACGGTGGACGTGTCGCACGAGCGCTTCGCCGTCCCAGCGGGTCCGCGCGCGGGGAGCGGCGCGGCTTCAGCGCCCGTGGAGGGCGCGTGGGAGATGGAGACGGAGATGCTGGAGGAGGTGGGCAAGGAGCACGCGCGCGCCCTGCAGGCCGAGCTGGGCCGCGCGCTCACCGAGCTGCGCGAGGCGGGCGCCGTGCACGTGATGATGGAGAACAAGCAGCCCGTCTACCACTTCACCCTGGCGCGTCCCTTCACCCGCTCCGCCGCTTCCCGCTGAGCCGGCGGCGGGCCGCTCCCGATCTCCCCGGGTAGCGCCCGCACGGGTGGCTGCGCGATTCGCCGGGTGGCGCGCAGGGAAATGCCGAAGGCCACGCCCGCGACAATCATCCCGAGCACGGCCGGCGTCACCACCCGGCCGGTGCCGGGCAAGAACGCCTCGTACACCGCGATCTGCCCCAGGGCGATGCCCGCCAGCGTGTCGAACGTACGCCACGGGCTGTCCTCCCGGCGCGCTCTCCACGCCAGCAGCGCGTAGCCCATCGAGACCGCCGCCCACCCCGCGACAAAGGCGATCTGCTCCACCCGCGGGCGCGGCAACGCGGGCCACGCGAGGTACGAGGCCGCCGCGGCCACGGCCACGGAGCCCAGGTAGAGCGGGCGCCAGTTCGCGCGCAGGCGAGAGATGTCCATGGATTCGTGCGCCCGGGGCTGAGTCAGGATTCTTCTTCGTCCCACCCGATCAGGATGTGCGTCACGGGGCTGTCGTCGATCGGCGGGAGCAGGCGGCACAGCACTTCGTGCTCGGCGACGGAGAGCACGTCCCACTCGATCAGCCCCGCCAGATATCCTTCCCAAGCCACGACCGCCTCGCGGGGCAGCGTGCCGCCGTACCGCCGCGCATCCTCCTCGATCCGCCCGCGCAGCTCCGCGACCATCGGCCGCTCCGATCGTTGGGTCATCGGGGTGCGCGGCGGGTGAGGAGGATGCAGAACACGGCCAGGCTCAGCGCGAGAAAGAGGATGTTCACGGCGCGCGCGAACGGTGGTGCGCCGGCGGGCCAGAGCTGGCCGAGCAGCACCACCGCGTTCAGGATGATCAGCACCACCAGCAGCGCACGCGGGATCGGCATCGTCGCGGAAAGTGGAGGTCAGGCCGGCGGCTGCCAACGCGCCGGCGCAAAGTCGACGGCGGCGGGGCGCGTGTAGAAGGTGGGGAGCATCGTCGCCAGCCACGACGACAGCGGCAGCGCGGCGGCCTCGTCCGCCGACCAGAAGCGGGCCTCCGTCGTCTCCTCCCCGTCCGCGCGCAGCCGGCCGCCGACGGCCTGGCACTCGAAGACGATCATCACGTACTGCGATTCGTCGCCGTTGGGGTAGCGGACGATGAACTCCGGGCCGCCGTAGACGCCGAACACGCCCAGCGGCTCCACCCGCAGCCCCGTCTCTTCCCACGCCTCGCGCACCACCGCGTCCGCCGGCGTCTCGTCGAGCTCCATGCTGCCGCCCGGGGTGGACCACACGCCGCCGTCGCGCTGGCGGACGAGGAGCAGCCTGCCGGCGTCATCGTAGACCAGCGCGGTGACGGACGGCAGCAGGATCCGAGCGCTGCCGACTGCGTCGCGCAGCCGCTGGACGTAGGGG
>DASQBH010001442.1:0-2536 GCA_035635315.1 Longimicrobium sp. | reverse complement strand
GGGCGGCGCTGGCCGGGCCCGTGCTGGCGCTGGCGGACGGCCGCTTCTCGCATCCCCGCCCCGCCGCCGCGCCGCCGGCGTTCGACCGGCACGGCGGCTGGACCCCGCAGCTGCGCCTGGCGGACACGATCGAGGCGGACGCCATCGACGGCCTCGTCCGCATCGTGGTGACCATGGCGGTGCTGATGATCGCCGGCGCCGCGGTGAACCTGGCGACGCTCCTCCTGGCGCGCGCCTCCGCCCGGCGGCACGAGATGGCCGTGCGCGCGGTGGTGGGCGCCACGCCGCTGAGCCTCGCCCGCCGCGCGGTGGCGGAGGGCGTGCTGGTCGGCGCCGCGGGTGGCGGCGTGGGGCTGCTGCTGGGGATGATGGCGGGCGCCGCGGCGCGTCGGAGCTGGCCGGCGGACGCGGGGTGGCTGGCGGCGGAGTTCCCCGTCGCGGGATGGACGGCCGTCGTCGCGGTCGCGCTGACGGTGCTGGCGCTGCTGGCGGCGGCGGTCCCCGCGGTCCTGGCGGGGCGGCGGGACCTGCACGCCGCGCTCACGGTCGGCGCGCGCGCCACCGCCGGCCCGGGCGAGACGCTGGCGCGCAAGACGCTCGCGGTGCTGCAGTTCGCCGTTTCCGCCACGCTGCTGACGGGTGCCGTTCTGCTGCTGCGCGGCGGCATTCCCCGCGCGGACGCCGCGGCGCTGGGCTTCGACCCGCGCGACACGCTCGCCTTCCAGGTGCGCCTTCCCGCCGCCGACGCCCCCGCCCGCGCCGCCATGCAGCAGGCGATGCTGGCGGCCGCGAGCGGCCTCGCCGGAGTGAGGTCCGCCAGCGCCGCCACGCCGGGCGCGTGGCTGGGGCTGGGGCCGGAGGACCGCGTCCGCTCCCTGTGCGACAGCTGCTTTACGGCGTACGGGTGGTTTCCGCAGCAGACGAGCACGGCGCGCCATCACGCCGTCAACCCCGGCTGGTTCCGGTCGATGGGCGTGCGCGTGGTCTCCGGCCGCGAGCTGCGTCCGGACGACGGGCGGGCGGTGCTGATCAACCGCGTCCTTGCCGCCAGCCTGTTTCCGCGAGACCCGATCGGGTACCACATCGTGCTCCGCGGCTGGTGGGACGACCCGTACACCATCGTCGGCATCGTGGACGACACGCGGGCGCCCGGCCCGGGCACCGGCGGTGCGCCGCCCCCCGCCCTCTACGTCTCCTCGGTCCTGCATCCCCCGCGCACCCTGGCCGTCGCCGTCCGCACCACCGGCGATCCGGCGGGCCGCGAGCCCCTTGTCCGCCGCGCCCTGGCCGCCGCCGCACCGGGCGCCCGCGTATCTCCCGGCGTGCCGATGCAGGCCGTGCTGGACCGGCACCGCGCGCCGCTGCGCTGGTTCGCCGCGCTGCTGGCCGTGCTGGCGGCGGGGGCCACGGTGGCCGCGGCGGGCGGGCTCTACGCGGTGATGGCGTTCAGCGTGGCGCGACGCACGCGCGAGATCGGGGTGCGGATGGCCACGGGCGCCACGGAGCGACGCGTGCTGCGGCTGGTGCTGGGCGAGGCGCTGCGGATCGCGCTGGCCGGCGCGGTGGTGGGCAGCATGGGCGCGGCGATGGTGGCACGGCTGCTCCAGGACCGGGTCTACGGCGTGGACCCGTTCGACCTCACCACCTGCCTGGGCGTCGCCGGCGTCCTGGCCGCCGTCACGCTGGCGGCCGCGTACCGCCCCGCCGTGCGCGCCACCCGCGTGCACCCGGACGCGGCACTGCGGGCGGAGTATCGGTAGCCCCCCGCCTGCCACGGAATACGGCGATCGAATCCTGGTCTGTCATTTCGAAGGAGGCGCCTCGCCGGACTCGCTGACGGCAAATCGCCTGGCGCCGACTGAGAAATCTACTCGCCTGACCGGGTGGCCTGCTTCAAACGCCCATCTCGCGGCCCGGATGGGAAAAACACCAGCGAAAACGCCCCGCCGCGAAAGGTTCGCGGCGGGGCGTCGGCGTGTCGAGGGGAACCGCGATCAGTTGGGGCGCGAGCCCGACGGCGGGGCCGGCGCGGCGCTGCGCATGAGCGTCTGGATCTCTTCCCAGTTGTCGGTGACGAACTTCACGTTCGGCTCGTTGAACTCCCCCTTGGGCGCCTCGCCCCGGCGCCGCATCTCGGCCACCACCGACGCCTGCAGGAGCGCGGCGGTCGCCAGCGCGTACTCGTCGGGCGTGATCCCCGCGCGACCCACCGCCGCGCGTGCGTCGGGGACGCTGTTCAGCTTCTGGTAGAGCAGGTTGGGGTCCATGGTGGGGATGCGCATGGAATCGCGCAGCTCCGGCCGCCGCGCCTGCAGCTCGGCGATGTTCCGCCCGGCCTGCACCAGCGCGCGCAGCTTGGCCATGGTGAGCCGGTAGCTGTTGACCGCCTGCGTGTTCACAGGCCCTTGCGCCGGGGCGGCGGCGGCGGCTTCGGTCGCCTGCGCGGGCGTCATGGCGCTGTCCATCGCGGCGGCCACGTTCGGATTGGCGCCCGGCGCCGCGGGCTGCTGCGCGGTGCCCGGCGCCGCGGCCGTCG
>DASQBH010001441.1:0-3152 GCA_035635315.1 Longimicrobium sp. | reverse complement strand
GACCTGTACCTTCAGTTCGACCGCCCGCTCCTCCCCGAGGAGCTGGCCGAGTACAAGGACCGCCTGCGCAGGCGTGCGCGTCGCGAACCGTTGCAGTACATTGACGGAACGGCCGCCTTTCGTGACCTTGTGCTGCGGGTGGACCGCCGCGTGCTCATCCCCCGGCCCGAGACGGAGCTGCTGGTTCAGGAGGTTCTGGACTGGACGCGCGGCCGCGACAATCTTTCCGCCGTGGACGTAGGCACGGGCTCCGGCGCCATCGCGCTGGCCCTGGCCACCGAGGGGCCGTTCGCCCGCATCGTTGCGACGGACGCGCAGGCCGAGGCGCTGGCCGCGGCGCGGGAGAACCACGCGCGGGTGGCCGCGGACGCGCCGGTGGAGTTTCGCCACGGCGACCTGCTGGCGCCCGTGCGCGGCGAGACGTTCGACGTGGTGGTCTCCAACCCGCCGTACGTGGGCGACGAGGAAGAGGCCGGGCTGGACCCCGAAGTGCGCGAGTGGGAGCCGCGCACCGCGCTCTTTGCCGGGGTGGGCGGGATGGACGTCATCCGCCGCCTGGTTCCCCAGGCCGCCGGGGCGCTCAAGCCCGGCGGGCTGCTGGCGATGGAGATCGGGGCGGCGCAGGGGACGGCCGTCGCCGCCGTCATCGAAGCGACGAACGCGTTCGGCGCGCCGCGGGTGCGGCCGGACCTGGCGGGGCGCGACCGCATCGTGCTCGCCGAACGACTTTAGAATCGGACCGAGGGAACCGGATGGACCAGATTTCCGAGCGGGCGCGCGAGGTGGGGCGCCAGATCGCGCAGAGCAGCGAGTACCAGGCGTTCAAGCGCGCCAGCCAGGCGCTCAGCAACGACCGCGAGGCCGTGACCCGGCTCAACCGGCTGCAGGCGCTGGAGGAAAGCTTTACCCAGCTCATGCAGCAGGGGCAGGAGCCGCCCGAGGACGAGCAGCAGGAGTACGAGCGGCTGGTGGGCGAGGTGCAGGTGATGCCCGGCTACCAGGCGCTGGCCGCCGCGCAGAGCAACTTCGACCGGCTGATGCTGCGGGTGAACGAGGAGATCGCCAAGGGGATCGAGGCGGGCGAGCAGAGCCGCATCATTCTGGCGCCCTGACGCACGCATGTTCAAGCTGCCCAGCGACTTTCGCGAGCAGGGAACGAAGCTTCTCACCCCGGTGCTGGACGTGTTCGTCCGCACCGGCGTGTCGCCCAACGTCATCACCACCATCGGGTTCCTGGTGACGATGTCGGCGGGGCTGGCGTTCTTCTACGGCAACCTGCAGGTGGGCGGGGCGCTGGTGCTGCTGGGCGGCTTCTTTGACGTGGTGGACGGGTACGTGGCGCGGCAGACGGAGCGGGTGACGCGCTTCGGGTCGTTCTACGACAGCACGCTGGACCGCATCAGCGAGGTGATGGTCTTTCTGGGCGTGTTCAGCCTGTACAACGGCAACGAGCCCAACATCGGCGAGCCGTGGATGGTGTACGTGGTGGCGCTGGCGCTGGCCGGCTCGCTGCTGGTTTCGTACACCCGCGCCCGCGCCGAGGGGATGGGGATCGAGTGCCGGGTGGGGCTCATGCAGCGGGCCGAGCGGGTGCTGCTGCTGGGGATCGCGACGCTGTTCTTCGGGAGCTGGCGCGAGGGGCTGGTGCTCACCTGGGTGATGCTGCTGATGGCGGTGCTCACCAACCTTACGCTGGTGTACCGGATTTACTGGGTGTACCGACAGACGAACACGCCGGCCGCCCCCGCCCCCGCGGGGCCCGCGCGCCGCGCGGCCAGAACACCAGCCAAAAGGTAAGACGCACCGTGCGCAGCGACAGTTACGTGCCGCGCCCCGCCGAGGGGCGCCTGGGCATTCTGCTCCCGGGGCTGGGGGCGGTGTCCACCACCTTCATCGCCGGCGTTGAGCTGGTGCGGCGGGGAATGGCCCGCCCCATCGGCAGCGTTACGCAGATGGGCACCATCCGCCTGGGCAAGCGCACCGAGAACCGGGTGCCCGCCATCAAGGAGTTCGTGCCGCTGGCCGGGCTGGACGACCTGGTCTTTGGCGCATGGGACCCGTTTCCCGCCAACGCGTACGAAAGCGCGCTGGTGAGCGGGGTGCTGGACCGCCACGCCCACGTGGAGCCGATCGCCGACTTCCTGATGGGGATCGAGCCCATGCAGGCGGTGTTCGACCAGGACTACGTCAAGCGGCTGGACGGCACGCACATCAAGCCCGGCACCAGCAAGCGCCAGTGGGCCGAGTCGCTGCGCGAGGACATCCGCGCCTTCCGCGCCCGCAACCGCTGCGACCGGCTGGTGATGATCTGGTGCGGCTCCACGGAGATCTTCATCCGCCCCGGCGCCGTGCACCAGACGCTGGAGTCGTTCGAGCGCGCCATCGACGAGAACCATCCCGACATCCCGCCCTCCATGCTGTACGCGTACGCGGCGCTCATGGAGGGGGTGCCCTACGCCAACGGGGCGCCCAACCTGTCGGTGGACGTGCCCGCGCTGCTGGAACTGGCCGACCAGCAGGGTGTGCCGATCGCCGGCAAGGACTTCAAGACGGGCCAGACGCTGATGAAGACCATCATCGCGCCCGGCCTCAAGGCGCGCATGCTGGGGCTGGACGGCTGGTTCTCGACCAACATCCTGGGCAACCGCGACGGCGAGGTGCTGGACGATCCGCAGTCGTTCAAGACCAAGGAAGAAAGCAAGCTGTCGGTGCTGGAGCACATCCTTCAGCCCGTCACCTATCCCGAGCTGTACGGCAAGTTCGCCCACGTGGTGCGGATCAACTACTACCCGCCGCGCGGCGACAACAAGGAGGGCTGGGACAACATCGACATCTTCGGCTGGCTCGGCTATCCGATGCAGCTGAAGGTCAACTTCCTGTGCCGCGACAGCATTCTCGCGGCGCCGATCGTGCTCGACGTGGCGCTGTTCCTCGATCTCGCGCGTCGATCCGGCATGAGCGGCATCCAGGAATGGCTCTCGTTCTACTTCAAGAGCCCGATGCACGCCGCCGGTCTCTATCCCGAGCACGACCTGTTCATTCAGTTGATGAAGCTGAAGAACACGCTGCGCTATATGGTAGGCGAGGAATTGATTACTCACCTGGGCCTGGAGTACTACGACTAGCGCGCGGATGTGCATTCGACCGGCACA
>DASQBH010001440.1:0-5655 GCA_035635315.1 Longimicrobium sp. | reverse complement strand
CGGCGGATGGTGACGGCCAGCGCCTGCGTGCCGCTGTTGCCGCCCAGGCCGGCCACCATCGGCATCAGCACCGCTAGGTAGGTCAGCTTGTCGATGGTCGGCTCGTAGAGAAGCACCACGGTGGCGCCCGCCGCGGCCGTGCACAGGTTCACCAGCAGCCAGGGAAGCCGCGACTTCACCGCGTCCAGCCATCCGCCCTTCAGCTCCTCCTCGCCCGACACGCCGCCGAACTTGAGGATGTCTTCCGTGGTCTCGGCCTCGATGACGTCGATCACGTCGTCGAAGGTAACGCCCCCCAGCAGCCTCCCCGCGGTGTCCACCACCGGCACGATGGTCAGGTTGTAGCGGGAGAGGACGCGCCCCACCTCTTCCTGGTCCGTCTCCGCCAGCACCGCCGCCTCGGGCTCGCTGACCAGCTCGCGCACGTGGGCGCCGGGGTCCGCCGTCACCAGCGCCTGCAGCGACACCGTGCCCTGCAGCACCTCGTCCGCGTCGACGACGAAGACGACGCCGTGAAAGTTCTCCACCTCCTGCGCCTGCCGCCGCACCTCGCCGATCGCCTGCGCCGCCGTCGCGTCCACCGGCACCACCACCAGCTCGGTGGTCATGATGCCGCCGGCCGACTCCTCGTCGTAGCGCATCAGGTCGCGGATGTCGCCCGCGTCCTCGTGCGGCAGGGCGGCCAGCACCCGGTCGCGGTCCTCCGGGTCCAGCTCGCCGATCATGTCCGCCGCGTCGTCGTCCGACAGCTCGGCCACCACGGCCGCGATGTCGTCCGGGTGCAGCGCCGCCAGCGACTCTTCGGGGTGCTCCTCCGGCTCCATCTCCGCCAGCGCCTCGGCCGCCAGCGCCGGGTCCTCCGGCGCCAGCACGTTCAGCACGCGCAGGCGGTCGTCCTCGTCCAGCTCCTCCAGCAGGTCGGCCAGGTCGGAGCCGTGCGAGATCTCGTCCAGGAAGGCCCGCAGCCCCGCGTCGTCGCCCGCCTCCAGCAGCTCGCGAAGGCGCCTCAGCGGGGTCAGGTCGTCGTCGGGCGCGGCGACAGCCATCATGCGGGACGGATGGGGGTGTGGACCGGACGGATGGGGCGGAGGGGGCTCACGCGCCCTCGCCGCCGGACAGGAATTCCTTCAGGAGCGCCTCCTGCCGCAGGAACATGGGCGACCCGGCGCGGTCGTCGCCCTCCGGGTGCTCGTAGCCCAGCACGTGCAGCGTGCCGTGTACAGCCAGGCGCAGCACCTCTTCGGCCACGGACGCGCCGAAGCCCGCCGCCTGCCGCGCCGCCTGGTCCACCCCCACGTACACGTCGCCCAGCGGCGGCTCGCCGCGGTCGTGCAGGTGAAACGAGATCACGTCCGTGGGGCCCTCGTGATCCAGGTACTGCTGGTTGAGCGCCGCGATCTCGTCGTCCGAGACCAGCGCCACGGAGATCTCCGCCGCCGCCACCCCCTCCGCGCGCAGCACGTGGCGCACGGCGGCCTCCACGCGCTCCGCCTGCACCGGCGGCGCGACCCCCTCGCCCACGCTCACCTCCACGTCCAGCTCATCCATTCCCCACCCCCTCCCACGCGGGCGCCGCCGCCACCGGCTCCGGAGCGGCCGGCGCGGCGTCCGGGCCGCTGCCGCCGCCGTTCCCCGCCGGGGCCGGGTAGTCGAGGCGCTGATGATACATCCCGCTCAGCACCTTGGCGAGCACTTCCTTGGCGATGTTGATCTCGCGCAGCGTGAGCGGGCACTCGTCCAGCTGCCCCGCCGCGATCTTGGCGTCCACGATCTTCGCGACCAGGGCGCGGATGCGCGGCGGCGACGGGTCCTGCAGCACCCGCGCGGCGCTTTCCACCGAGTCGGCGATCATCACCACCGCCACCTCGCGCGTCTGCGGGCGGGGGCCGCCGTACGCGAAGTCCGCGGGATTCAGCTTGGCCCCCGGGTCCGCCGCGCGCGCCTGGTCCAGGAAGAACGAGATCGGCTGCGTGCCGTGGTGCTGCGCGATGAAGTCCTTTACCGCCTGCGGCAGCCGGTACTCCGTCGCCAGCCGCAGCCCTTCCACCACGTGGCTGCGGACGACGGCCGCGCTCATCGCCGGCTTGAGCTTGTCGTGCGGGTTGCGGCCGCGGGGCTGGTTCTCGATGAAGTACAGCGGCTTGGTGATCTTGCCGATGTCGTGGTAGTACACGCCCACCCGCGCCAGCAGCGCGTTGGCCCCGATGGCGTTGCAGACGGCTTCGGCGAGGTTCGCCACGCTGATGGTGTGCGCGTACGTCCCCGGCGCTTCCAGCGACAGGCGCTGCAGGAGCGGGTGCTTGGGGTCCGCCAGCTCCATCAGCGTCTGGTTGGTCGTCACCCGCGTGAACCACTCCGCCAGCGGAAGGAAGCCGATCGCCAGCAGCGTGGACGCCGTGCCGTTCACCGCCCCCCACAGCATCGACCGCGCGATCTCGTCCATCCCCCGCGCGCGCAGCAGGCCGACGCTGAGCACCGCGCCCGCGTACGCCAGCGCGATCACGGCGATCAGCCCCCACGCCTGCAGCCGGCGCTGCGCCAGCCGCAGCCCGAACGCCGCCGCGGCGCCCGCGACGGCCGCCTCGAACGGCACCGTCAGCCCGATGAACGGCTGCTGCCCGCCCAGCAGCAGCGCCAGGACCAGGGCAAAGACCAGCGCCAGCCGCCCGCCCCACAGCACCGCCGCCATCAGCACGGCAAAGGGGATGGGGATGAGTTCCGGCGGCAGCTCGAAGCGCGCGATCGGCGACGCGATCCCGGCCACGGCCACGACCAGCATCGCCAGGAAGAGCACCGCGCGCGTGTCGTCGTAGATCTTGGGGCGCACGACCTTGAGCAGCGCGCCGACGATCATCAGCAGCAGCGCGTTGAAGAGCACGGCCCCCAGCACGCGCAGCGCGCCGCGGGCCCCCTGCCCGTCCACCCGCTGCCCCTGCAGCGCCTGCTGGTACGCGCGCAGCCGCTCCACCTCGCGCGCCGTCACCTGCTCGCGCGCGCCCACGATGCGCTGCCCGGCCAGGATGCGCTCCTTGACCGAGTCCACCGCCGCCCCCGCGCGCGCCCGCGCCGCCGCCGTCTGCCGCTCGTCCTCCGCCAGGCTGGGGCGGAACCAGCGCACCAGCAGCAGGCGCTGCAGCTCCGCCGCGTCGGCCCCCGCGTCCGCCGGCAGCCGCTGCTGCGCCGCGCGGTAGAACTGGTCCGCCGTGAACACCGAGTCCGCCGGCATCAGCCGCTCGCCCCCCGGCAGCCCCCGCACCTGCACCGCCGAAAAGCCCTCGCGCTCCGGCGACGCCGCCGCCACCCCGCGGGGAAACTGCTCGCGCACCGCCAGCTCCGTCGCGGCCTGCAATTGAAAGCGCCGCGACGCGTCCGCCAGCACCTCGACGGCGCCCAGCGTCGTGGGTACCCGCGCCGCGTCCAGCGCCGCGCGAACGGACAGCTGCTCCTGCCCCGGCACGGCGCCGCGCAGCCCCTCCTCCACTGACGCGAAGAACTGCCGCACCCCGCCCACTACGCTGTCCCCAGCCGCCGGGTGGTAGACGAAGACGGGGGGAACGCCGCGCGCCGCCTCTTCCTGCTCGCGCCGCAGCTCCTCCTGCGTCTTGGGAACGGTGAACGCCACCTGCGCGATCACCTCCTCGCGCGCCACCACCCCCTGCTCCAGCACCGGCACGTCCGAGGTCTGCGCGCCGGGAAAGCACAGGTAGACCGCCAGGGACACGCCCAGCAGCACCGCGGCGCGCAGGCCGTGGTGCAGCCACTGCGCCGCGCGGGTGCGGCGCACGGGCTCAGCGGGCTCGCGCGGCGTGGCGCGGCGCTCGGGGAAGGCGCGCTCCCCGTTCTTCATTGCGGGGGCGTGCCCTCCGCCCCGTCCCCGCGGGCCGCGTCGTACGCGCGGACGATGTCCTTCACCAGCCGGTGGCGCACCACGTCCTGCCCCGTCAGGTAGACGAACGCGATCCCCTCGATCCCCTTGAGCACCTGCTCCACCTCCACCAGCCCGGAATCCTCGCGCCGCGGCAGGTCGATCTGCGTCTTGTCGCCCGTGATCACCGCCTTGCTGTTCAGCCCCATGCGCGTCAGGAACATCTTCATCTGCGCGCGGGTGGCGTTCTGCGCTTCGTCCAGGATCACGAACGCGTCCGCCAGGGTGCGGCCGCGCATGTACGCCAGCGGCGCGATCTCGATCGACCGGCTCTCCATCGCCCGCCGCAGCCGGTCCGGCGGAATCATGTCCTCCAGCGCGTCGTACAGCGGGCGCAGGTACGGGTCGATCTTCTCCTGCAGGTCGCCCGGCAGGAAGCCCAGGTTCTCACCGGCCTCCACCGCGGGACGGGCCAGGATGATGCGCTTGACCCGCTTCTTGAACAGCGCGTCCACCGCCATCGCCACCGCCAGGTACGTCTTGCCCGTACCCGCCGGCCCAATGCCGATCACCACGTCGTTCTCCTCGATCGCCGACAGGTAGCCGGCCTGCCCCTCGGACTTGGGCCGCACCGTCTTGCGCGGCCCGGGCACGGCCACGGTCCCCGCCTCCGCCAGCCGGCGCACGCCGTTCTCCGACACCGACGCGTCGAAGTAGCGCGCCACGTCGTCCGTGCCAAAGGGCACGCCGTTGCGGGCCATCTGCACCATGTGCTGCGCCACGGGCACCGCGCGCTCCACGTCCTTCAGCTCGCCCGAAAGGAGCAGGTGGTCGTCGCGCAGCACCACGCGCAGGCCGGCGCGCTTGCCCAGCTCCAGCAGGTTGGCGTCGTTCACCCCGCCCAGCGCCAGCGGATCGGCCCCGTCCGCGGGAATGCGGTGCTGCACCGCGTTGTTGTTGTCTGGCATCTATTCCCGATCTTCCCCAGGTATCTTTGCGTCCTCGACGGCAGTAACGAACGGCGACGGCAGATTTGGGCGTGCCCCTCCGCTGCGCTCCGGGTCGGGCTGCGCGCGCACTAAGGCACGATACAACTGTGCCTAAGTGCGCCGAGCCCCCGGCGCTCACCAGCCTTGGGACGTTCCCGCCGCGCCCGTGCATCCGCGCCGTGTTCTCGGCCCTGCGGGCGCGCATCCCTCACGCAAAAGCGCTTCGCGCTTTTCTCCCCTCTCCCGGCGCAGTTTGCCGGGGGAGGGGCCGGGGGTGGGGGACCAACGCCCGAGGGGCGAGGAGTACCCTCGCCCCTCCGCGTTGTTACACCGGGCGAGCCGCCGCGTGCGGCGTCAGGTGCCGGGGGCGCGCACCTGCACGTGCACGTCGCGCAGCTGCGCGTCGGGGATCGCCGTCGGAGCCTCCTCGAACAGCGCCCGCGCCGACGTCGTCTTGGGAAACGCCACCACGTCGCGCAGGTTGTTCGTCCCCGTCAGCATCATCACCAGCCGGTCGAAGCCGAACGCGAACCCCGCGTGCGGCGGCGCGCCGTAGCGGTACGCCTCCAGCAGGAACCCGAACTTGGCCTGCGCCTCCTCCTGCCCGATCCCCAGCGCCGTGAACACCGCCTGCTGCCAGGCGGGGACGTGGATGCGCACGGAGCCGCTGGCCATCTCCGCCCCGTTGTACACCGCGTCGTACGCCCGCGAGCGCAGCCCCATCGCGTACAGCCGCCGCGCGGTCTCGCCAGACGGCGTGCCGTCCCTGGTTGCCTCCAGGATCGCCTGCACCGCCTCGTC
>DASQBH010001439.1:0-3021 GCA_035635315.1 Longimicrobium sp. | reverse complement strand
GCCCCGCCGGCGGGTGCGGTGCTGGCGCTCACCCTGTCCGACGCCGAGCGCGACCGCGAGGCGCTGCGGGCCTGGGTGCCCCGGCTGCGCGCGGCGCACCCGGACCGCGCCCTGGTCCTGCGCCTGTCCGCGGGCACGGGGACGGAGCTGGCGCGCCTGGCCCCGCTGGCCGTGCGCCTGGGCGCGCGCGCCGTGCTGCTGGACGGCGAGCCCCCGGCCGGCGCGCTGCGCGCCGCCCTGTGCGAGCCGCTGGACCTGGGCGACGACGTGCTGGAGTGGCTGGCGCTGCGCGGCACCCCGCTCCCCCCGGCGCTGGGGCACCTGGTGGGGTGCATCTTTCGCTGCGCCGCGCGCGAGCCGGAGCTGGGCCCCCTGCTGCGCCGCTGCGGCGAGGCCGACCGCACGGCGCGGGCGCGCTTTCGCCGCCGCGGGCTCCCCGCCCCCAACGCCTGGCACCAGGCGGCGCGCGCCCTGGCCGCGGCGCTGCGGCTGCAGCGCGACCCCGGGCTTCCCCTGCTGCGCGCCGCCTTCGAGCTGGGCTACACCGACCACTCCGCGCTCAGCCACCAGCTGCGCCGCGCCTTTGGCGTGCGCGCGTCCGAGGCGCGGGCGCGGCTGGGGTGGGAGTGGCTGATGGACCGCTGGGCCCGCCGGGCCCTGCGCGAGGCGGTTGTGACGGTAGCGGCATGAACGCGCCGCTCTGCACATCGCCCCCGGCGCCCCGCGGGCGTACCGTTGGGGTCCCCGCGCGGCCCGCGCCGCGAGCGCCTTCACACACCGCCGTCCCGCGCAGTTCCCCCCGCCCAATGAAGCCGCACCTGGAGGTCCGTCTGCGCGCCGGGGTCGCCCCTCCCGAGGCCCCCTACTGGGTGGACGTCATCCGCGACCGCTCGCTTTCGACCGAACGGTTCCACCCCGAGGTGGACCGCGTGCTGTCGAAGCACCGGGTGCCGGTGTGGGTCACCCGCGCCTACCCGCCCCAGGGCGGCGGCGCGTGGTCGCCCGAGGAGCTGGCGGCGGGGCTGGACCGCGTCTACCGGCTGGTGCTGCAGGAGAGCCGCACGATTCCGCCCTCGCTGCTGGACGACATCCGGCTGGTCCCCATCGTGGAGTGGGTGCGGATGGGGCAGGTGGGACAGGCGGAGCTCCCCGCCGCGCGCCCCGCGGCCATGAGCGCCACCACCGACCAGGAGTCGCGCGACGCCATCGGGCTGGAGCGGGCGCACGCCCTGACGCGCGGCGACGAAGGGGTGACGGTGGCGGTGCTGGACACGGGGATCTGGCTGCGGCACCCCGAGCTGCGCCACGCCATGCTCCCGGGGTTCGACTTCGTCGACATCATCGACGGCGCCACGGAGTTCCTGGGCGACTACGTGGGCGCCGACGACGACGCCACCGACGAGGTGGGGCACGGCACCCACGTGGCCGGCATCATCGCCGGCGCGGGGTCGCGGATGCCCGCCGGGGTGGCGCCCAAGGTCAAAATCCTCCCCGTCCGCGTGCTCGGCGCGCTCAAGCAGGGGGAAAAGCGGGTGGGCGCGGGGCTGCTGGACAACATCAACGCCGCCGTAAAGTGGGCGGTGGACCAGGGCGCCACCGTCATCAACATGAGCCTGGGGGTGCGCCACACGGGGGGCGGGCTGCCGCACGCCGAGGTGGTGGACTACGCCAAGAAGAAGGGCGTGACCATCGTGGCCGCGTCGGGCAACGACGGGCGCGAGGAGCGCTACTACCCGGGCGCCCTGCCCCACGTGATCGCCGTGGGCGCCGCCGAGCGCGACGGGCGCGTGGCCCCGTTCAGCACCTGGGGCGACCAGGTGAGCCTGGTGGCCCCGGGAACGGAGATCTACAGCACCTTTCTGGACGATGGATACGCGTTCAGCAGCGGCACCAGCCACGCCGCCCCGTTCGTGGCCGGCGCCGCCGCGCTGCTGCAGTCGTACGCCCGCCAGACGCGCGGCGCGCGGCTGGGCGACGGGCAGGTGAAGCACGTGCTCAAGCACACGGCCGACCGGCCGGACGGCAGGTTCAAGACGCGCAAGACGGGGTTCGGAATGCTGAACCTGGCCGACGCGCTGCGCCTGCTGGACCACAAGCTGGACCAGATGGAGAGCCGCCATGCCGCCTGAACCGGATACCCCGCTGCCGCCGGAAGGCGGCCAGGACCCTCCCGGCCCCGCCGGGAGCGGCGCCGCTCCCGCGGGGGACGCGGCGGCGCCGGAGCCCGATCCGCCCCCGCGCACGCGCCCGGCGCGCAAGACCCGCCGGCAACGAACCCTCGCGACCGCTACGGCCGCCACACTGGCCCCGGAGACCGACATGTCGAACCTGGACCCGATCTCGCCCATCCGTACCGGGATCAACCTTTCCAACCTGACGTTCGCCAGCATCGCCATTCCGCGCGACCTGTTCTCCATCCCCAGCCCGGTGTCGACGGTAGACACCGTGGCGCAGACGGCGCTGCGGGACGTCGTCTCCAAACTCTCCGACACCAGCCACCTGGAGGGCGCGGACCCCATCACCGCCGCGCAGGAGCGCATGCTCCAGGAGGGGCTGTCGCAGACGGTGAGCGACCTGAGCGCCCGGCTGCGCGGAACCACCGCGCTGGACCGCACCGGCCGGCTGCTGCTGAGCACCCCCGGCGTGTACCACTTTCTCTTCCTGTGGGCGCTGGACCGCGACAAGGTCCTCAAGGACGACGTCGGCGGCCTGTTCAACTCCATCCTGCGCAACCTGAACGAGCTGGGGGCGCAGCCGGACCTGGCGGACCTGCGCTCCCCGCGTGAGTTCTTCGCGCAGCGGGTGGTGGACATCGTGGCCACCAACCGCATGCTCACCCTTACGCCGGCGCTGCGCGACCGGCTGGTGGCGCTGGTGCGGGGGACGGACCTTCCCGTGGGCGCCGGGCAGCCCGACGCCGCCGTGATGCAGCTGCTGGAGACGGTGCGGCAGGACGGCGACATCCCCAAGCGCGTGGACGACTACGCCGCCCTGGGCGAGGTGGACGCCAGCCGATTCACC
>DASQBH010001438.1:0-2251 GCA_035635315.1 Longimicrobium sp. | reverse complement strand
GGTCCACGATCTCGTCCGGCGCGCCGATGGCGTGAAAGCCGGCCACCACCCGCCCGTGCTCCATCCGCCGCAGCGCGAACGACACCCGGTTGCGGTAGCGGAACTCGCTGGGCGACGGCACCACCTCCGGCGAGTCCACCGCGATGCCGCCGATGCGCGTGAGCGCGTCCGCCACGATGCGCGCCTTGGCTCGCAGCTGCGCGTCGTACGTCATGTGCTCCAGCGTGCACCCGCCGCAGCGCGCGTAGAACGGGCACGGCGCGTCCCGCCGCTCCGGCGAGGGCTCGATGACGCGCAGCAGCCGCCCGCGCGTCCAGCGCTCCTTCCGCTCGGTAAGGACGATCTCCGCCAGGTCGCCCGGCGCCGTGCGATGGACGAAGGTCACGCGCCCGTCCGGCAGGCGGCCGACGCCCTCGCCCCCCGCCGCGATGGAGTCGATGCGCACGCGTACCGGCGCCGGCGCCCGCCGCGGCCCCTGCGATCCGCTCCGGCCCCCTCCCCCGCGCCCCCGTCCGCCGCCCGGACCGCCGGAACCGCGGGACCCTCCGCCCCGCCGTTCGCTCAACGCCCTCTCCAGCCGCCGGTGCGTCCCCGCCACGCGCTCCCGCCCGCCGCCGTGGACGCGGCCACCCGCGGCACCGCGCGCTGGTTGCGGCGCTCCTCCTCCAGCAGCGCCGCCGCGACCGCCGCCGCGCGCAGCAGCGCCTCGTCCGGCTCCGTCGCCAGCAGGTCCGCGTGCGTGTCCAGGTACTTGATGTCGATGTTCCCGGCGCGAAAGTCCGGCTCGTCCATCACCCGCAGGTGAAAGGGGACGGCCGTGTCGACGCCCTCCACCCGCAGTTCCAGCAGCGCCCGCTTCATCCGGTCGATGGCGGCGATGCGCGTGGGGGCGTAGACGATCAGCTTGGCCAGCATGGGATCGTACGAAAGCCCCACCTCGAACCCCGGCACGATCCCCCCGTCCCAGCGCACCCCGGGGCCGCTGGGAACGACCAGGTTCTGGATGCGCCCGGTGGACGGCAGGAACGAGTTGGCCGGGTCCTCCGAGGTGATGCGGCACTCGATGGCGTGCCCCTCGATGCGCACGTCGTCCTGCGTGAACGGCAGCGCCTCCCCCGCGGCGATGCGGATCTGCCACTGCACCAGGTCGACGCCCGTCACCAGCTCGGTGACCGGGTGCTCCACCTGGATGCGCGTGTTCATCTCCAGAAAGTAGAACGCGCCGTCCTGGTACAGGCACTCCACCGTCCCCGCACCCTCGTAGCTCACCGCCTTTGCCGCGGCGACCGCCATCGCCCCCATCGCCGCGCGCTCCTCCGGCGTCAGCACGGCCGACGGCGCCTCTTCGATCAGCTTCTGGTGGCGGCGCTGGATACTGCACTCACGCTCGCCCAGGTGCAGCGTGTTGCCGTGGCGGTCCGCCAGCAGCTGGATCTCGATGTGGCGCGGGCCCTCCAGGTACTTCTCCACGTAGACGGACCGGTCGCCGAACGCCGCCTGCGCCTCGTTCCCCGCCGCGTCGAACGCCTTTTCGATCTCGTCCTCGCCACGGACCACGCGCATCCCCTTGCCGCCGCCGCCCGCCGCCGCCTTCAGCAGCACGGGATAGCCGATCTCGCCCGCCACGCGCCGCGCCTCCGCCGCGTCCACCAGCGCCTGCGCCGTGCCGGGGACGACGGGCACTCCGGCGTCGATCATCCGCTGGCGCGCCGCCGTCTTGTCGCCCATCGCCGTGACCGCCTCGGGCGAGGGGCCGATGAAGACGAGCCCCGCGTCGCGCACCGCCTGGATGAACGGCGCGCGCTCGGAAAGGAAGCCGTAGCCGGGGTGGATGGCCTGCGCCCCGCTCCGCTTTGCCACGTCGATGAGCACGTCGCCGCGCAGGTAGCTCTGCGCGCTGGGCGCCGGGCCAATGAGGTACGCCTCGTCGGCCGCCAGCACGTGCGGCGCCAGGCGGTCGGGCTCGGAGTACACGGCCACGGCCTTTACCCCCAGCTCGTGCGCCGCGCGGATCACCCGCAGGGCGATCTCGCCCCGGTTGGCTACAAGAATCTTGTCGAACACCGCTATCCCTCAGGTTGAGTCAATCGGCGCAACGCGCGAAGGCATCGAAACAAACTGTCCGATCTCTCCGCAGCGGCCTCAGGATTCCATACGGTACCGGCAAATTCTATCAACAGCGCGGTGTAATCGGGACCCACCTCGACCGAAGTCCCTTCCACCGGCACCATCCCTTCGCGAATCCCGCGCT
>DASQBH010001437.1:0-4775 GCA_035635315.1 Longimicrobium sp. | reverse complement strand
GATAGGCGCGCTGGTCCGGCGGTGGCTTGCGTTTACGCATCTGGCGGTACGTCGTGACGGTCACTGCCCCGCGCCGGACGGACCCTGCGCCCGGCGGATGGATCAGGATGCCGCAACTGCACGAACTCCGCCGGGCGGGTGCGAGCGGCGGAGCGGGATGGGGCGGCGGTCCGGATGCAAACGGCGGGGAGCCACGATCCCTGCGCAGGACCGTGGCTCCCCAGAAACCGCGTGAATGGCTTGTGCGGAACGTCCCCGGCTCAGGAGCCGCCCAGGGCGTCCTTGAGGCGCTTGCCGATGCGGAAGGCGGCGCTGGTGGAGGCGGCGATGTTGATCTCCTTGCCGGTCCGCGGGTTGCGGCCCTTGCGCGCTTCGCGCTTCTTGGTCTCGAAGCTGCCGAACCCCGTGATCTGCACCTTGTCACCGCCCCGCAGCGCCTCCGCGATGATCCCGTTCTCCACGGAGAACAGCGCGTCGACGGCCTTGGTGGCTTCGGCGCGGCTCAGATCGGCGCGGCTGGCCAGCTGCTGAACCAGTTCGGACTTGTTCACGAAGGGTCTCCTGTCAAAATGGGGTGTGGTGTGTAGGCAAAACCCAAACGGCGGCGCCGTTCGCACCCTAGAGTAGGTGCACCCTCCGCACTCGTCAAGAGAGTAGACGTGCACGAAAGTCCAGCAGCTACGCCGATTCCCGCCCACGAGAGCGCCGTCCGCGAGCTTCGCGCGGCCCGCGAGATCGCCCACGCCTTCCTTACCGCCCGCTCGCCCGACGAGGTGTATCGGCTTGCGCTGGAACGGGTTGCGCCCGTGGTGAGGGCCGCGTTCGGGTGCGTGTACCTGCGCGAAAGCGACGACGTTCTGCGCCTTGTGGCCGCCTGGAACTGGCCCGCGGAATATCGTGCGTTTCTCGGCGAGATGCGCGTCCGCGTCGGCCTGGGCCCCACCGGGCGCGCCGTGGCGGAGAACCGGTTCGTCGAAGTCTACGACGTCTTTGCCGACCCCTCCCTCTCCGACTGGTGGGACGCGGCGCAGGAGCTGGGGTTCGCCAGCACCGTATCGCTCCCCATCGTCCTGTCCGACCAGCCGGAGGGCGCGCTCACCTTCTACTTCGCCAGCACCGACCGGCTGGACGAGGCCGACCGCTCGCTGCTGCGCCTGGTGGCCGACCAGCTTTCGGCCACGGCCGAGAAGGCGCACCTGATCGAGGACCTGCAGCGCGCCAACGTGCAGCTGCGCGAGCAGAACGTGGAGCTCGAGGCGCGGTTCCTGGAGGCGGAAGAGGCGCGGCGGCTGAAGAACGAGTTCCTGGCCAACGTCTCGCACGAGCTGCGCACGCCGCTCACGGCCATCATGGGCTTTACCTACCTGCTGCGCGAAGGGCACGAGGGCGCCATCACCGACGACCAGCGCCACGCCCTGGAAAAGGTGGAAGAGGCCGCCACGCAGCTCATGGGGCTGATCGACGACCTGCTGAGCCTGGCCAACCTGCAGCTGGGCCGGCTGGACGTGCGCCCCGAGACGTGCGACGCCGTGGCCCTGGCCCGCGCGGCGATGGCGGGGGCGCCGGACCCCGCGCCCGGTGTGGAGGTGCGGACGATCGCGCCGGACGCGGCGGTGCCGGTGCGCACGGATCCCAGCCAGGTGGTGCGCATCCTCCGCAACCTGGTGTCGAACGCCTACAAGTTCACCCCCGCGGGGCAGGTGACGGTGCGGGTGCGGGTGAGCGCCGGCTCGCCGTGGACGCCCGAGGCGCGGGCGGGAGGGGACGCGCGGCACTCGGTGGTGTGGGAGGTGGAGGATACGGGGATCGGGATCGCGGAGCAGGACCTGGAGACCATCTTCGACCAGTTTCGCCAGGTGGACGGCTCCGCCACGCGCCGCTACGGCGGCACCGGGATGGGCCTGGCCCTCTCCCGCCAGCTCGCCCGCCGCCTGGGCGGCGACGTGTCCGTGCGCTCCAAGCCCGGCGTGGGCTCCACCTTCACCCTGTCGCTCCCCGCGGGGTTCCTGGTGGCGGTATAAGGGAGGTCCCGCCGGCCTGAGGAGCGCCGCCCTCCCCGCGTTTCCGCCGGACTCGTCCCGGGCGGGTAAACCCGCGGCTGGAACAGCGAAAAGCCCCGCAAACTGCGCGGGGCTTGGACTAACGGCGCCGAGGGTGTGCACGGGGCCGGCATGCGGCACGAGCGGTCCGCGCAGGCGGACATTACGTTTTCCCAGCCGCGAATTCATTCGCCCGGCGGGCGGCCGGCACAAAGGCACGATCGGACGCGCGATCTGCATCGTGCGGGGTCGTCGCCGGCCTCGAGCCTGAGCGGCTGAAGCCGCCGCAACAACAGCGGAAAGCCCCGCAAACTGCGCGGGGCTTCAACCGCGGGAACGGCGCGGAGGCTTTTGCGACGTTTATACCCTCTCCCGCTTGCGGGAGAGGGTGCGAGCCTGAGCGAGCGGGTGAGGGCCCCCGCCGGATACGAAGCACCTGATGTCCGATACGCAGTCCCCCACCCCGTCCGACGCCCTCCGCAACGAGCTCCTCGACCGCATCGGCGCCGGGACGGGCGCGGCGATGGGGGAGGAGGAGTTCGACCGGCTGGCGCGGGCGGTTTTCGCGCACCAGTTCGCCTGCAACCCGCCGTATCGCGCGTACTGCGAGCGGCGCGGCGTGTCGCCGGCGGCGGTGGCGCACTGGGGCGAGATCCCCGCGGTGCCCACGGACGCGTTCAAGGCCGCGGCGCTGGTCTGCGGCGACCCGGCGCGGGCGGCGGCCGTCTTCCGCACCAGCGGCACCACGGCGGGCCCGGAGCGCCGCGGCACGCACTACCTTCCCGACCTGTCCCTCTACGACGCCGCGCTGCGCGCCGGCTTTCGCGCCCACCTGCTCCCGGACGGCGCACGGCCGCGCATCCTCTCCCTGGTCCCGCGGCCGGAGGAGATGCGCGACTCGTCGCTCTCGCACATGGCGGGGGCGGTGGTGGCGGAGTTCGGCGGCGCGGAGAGCGGATGGTACGTCTCGCCGGAGGGCGGCATCGACCAACGAGGGCTTCAGGACGCCCTGCAGCGCGCCGCGGCCGCCGGGGAGCCCGTCTGCATCCTGGGCACCGCCTTCGCGCTGGTGCACTGGCTGGACGCGCTGCGCGAGGCCGGCACGCGCCATCGTCTGCCGCAGGGGTCGCGGCTGATGGACACGGGCGGCTTCAAGGGCCGCTCGCGCGAGGTCACCCGCGAGGAGCTGTACGGCGCGGTGGAGGAGCGGCTGGGCATTCCGCACGCGTGGTGCGTGAACGAGTACGGGATGACGGAGATGTCGTCGCAGTTCTACGACGGCGTCGCGGGGTCGGCATCCGCCCCCGCCGACCGGCTGCACGTGGGGCCGCCCTGGGTGCGCACGCAGGCCACCGATCCCGAGACGCTGCGCCCCCTGCCGCACGGCGAGACGGGCGTGCTGCGCCACTTCGACCTGGCCAACCTGGGCTCGGTGATGGCGATCCAGACGGCGGACCTGGGCGTCACTTCCCCGGACGGGTTCCGCGTGCTGGGCCGGGCGCGCGGCGCGGAGGCCCGCGGCTGCTCGCTGGCCATGGACGACCTGCTGCGCGCCATCGGCCGCTGACGCGCGTCAGTCCGCCGCCGCGGCCTCCACGCGGCGCAGGCGCGTCCGGCGGATCGCCCGCGCCAGCAGCATCATCGCGGCGTAGATCGCGGCCGCCATCAGGGTCTGCACCACCAGGTTCCGAAAGGGATCCGGCTTAAGCACGTTGAGCGCCGTGTCCACGATCCCGTTTCCATCCACCGGCACCTTGGGAAACAGCTTTCCCAGCGAGTACGGCCGCGCGCCGGTGAAGGGCCAGCCCAGCATCAGGTTGGTGGGCCCGCTCTCGTCCAGCAGGTCCAGCAGCAGGTGCGACGCGTATCCCACCCCCGCGATCACGGCCCACCGCGCGCCGCCCAGCGCGTACGCCAGCAGCGCGACGACGGCGACGGCCGTCAGGCTGTGGGTGAAGGTGCCGTGCAGGCTCCCGCCCCGCCCCAGCAGAATGCCCAGGATGATGTCGCCGTCGGGCGCTGCGGCCAGGATCGCCGCCACTGCCCAGGCGTAGCGGCGGGGCGGCGGACGGTCCATCCCGGCGCGCGCCACCTCCGCGAAGCCGGCGCCGATGAGCATGTGTGCGGGGGGAAACGCCATTCTGTCCGGGTTGATGCGCGATCGAGTGAAGACAGGGGTGCGCGCCCGCCCATGGCACCAATCGTTCCGCTGAACGGCGAACCCTCCCCCGGCAGCCCGGGAGAGGGTTCGCGCTTCCGCTGCGGCCAGAGAAGACGCTACTGATACTGACAGTCGCAACTCAGGTTCTCGGTGCAGAAGCAGTTGTACGGCGGACACGTGGTGTTGGTGCAGTTGTTGAAGCGGGTGACGATCTGGTGCGCGTCCACCGTCCCCTGCTCGCGGACCCGCTCGGCCGTCTGGAACGACTCCACCTGCAGCGTGTCGAGCTTCAGCTGGACCTTCTTCATGGCAGCCTCCCTTGAGATGGGTTTGAGACAGGACGCCAAACCATACGCAGCGCCCTGGCACAGGTCAATCCCAAATCAGACGCCTTTTGCAAATCGAATGTTGGATTCGGGCCCTCACCCGGCCCCTCACCCGGCTCGTTCCTCGCCTGCCCTCTCCCACAAACGGCGTGGGAGAGGGGATACACGTCGCAACTGCCTGCGTGGCGTTTCCGCAGCCGCGGGGATTTCGCATACTCACGCACTCACGCACTCACGCACTCACGCACT
>DASQBH010001436.1:0-3207 GCA_035635315.1 Longimicrobium sp. | reverse complement strand
AACGGGGTCAACGGTTTTGATCTTTACCGTTGACCCCGTTGACCCCGTGTGAGGGCCATTCTCAGAACGGGAATGCACAATTAACCAAGGAATGTGGTATCAGTCGGCGCCAAGCCTAGAACGATTCCACGCGGCGCCTCCTTCGAAATGACAGATTGCCGGGATAAAGAAAGCCGGGACCGCACCCGCGGCCCCGGCCTTTCATGCATCCATGCGATCGGAGTCTCCTACTTTCGCACTCCCGCACTTTCGCACTTTCGCACTCGTCCTACCGGCACTCCTCGCTCACCACCTGCCCCTCGATGACGACGGCGCAGACGTGGGAGGTGTACTCGAACGGGTCGCCGTCGAAAACAACGACGTCGCCGTCCTTGCCGGCCTCCAGCGAGCCCACGCGGCGCTCCTGGCCGATCACGCGCGCGGCGTCGATGGTGATGGTGCGCAGGGCGTCTTCCATCGACAGGCCGTTGGCGGCGGCGACGGCGGCCTCGAAGAGCACCACGCGGGTCTTGGGGACGTAGCCCTCGAAGCCGCTCTGCAGGGCCACGGTGATGCCCGCCTGGCGCAGCTTGCTGGCCGTCTCCAGCGTGGCGCCGCGGGTCTCGCCGCCCAGGCGCACCATGGACGGGTGGATGATGACGGGCACGCCCGCGCGGCGGATCTCGTCGATCACCAGGTAGCTCTCCGCGGCGCCGTCCAGCACCATGTCGAAGCCGAACTCCTCCCGCAGCCGCAGCGCCGCCAGGATCTCCGGCACCCCCTGCGCCGTGATGAGCGCCGGCACCTCGCGGTTCAGCACGCGCGCCAGCATCTCCAGCCCCAGGTCGCGCGCGCCGGCTCCCTCGCTGCCACCGCTACCGCCGCCGCGGTTCGCGTTGCCGCCGCCGGCCGCGCGGGGCGCGTTGCTGGCGCGGTCCGCCGTCCGCGGATTGGCCGCCGCGGTGGCACGATCGCCGTCCGCCATGCCGCTCGTGGTACCGGGGCCCCCGGTGTTGCGCGGGCTGCCGCCCGGGCCGCCGCGCCGGCGATCGTACTCGCGCGCCTTTTGGAACTCCGCGCGCAGCAGGGCCACGCCGCGCGAGCGCGTCCCCGCGTTGCGAAAGTTGCCGGTGACCTGCGGGCCGAGGGTGAAAGCGACCATCGTGGTCGTATCCACCAGCGCCTCGCCCACGTCGTCGCCGCGCGTCTTTACGATCATCGTCTGCCCGCTCACCAGGGCGCCGGGGCCGTGGCCCGTGTGCACCGTGGTGACGCCGTATCCGCGCAGCCACTCCACCAGCTGCTCGCGGGCGTTGTAGGCGTCGATGGCGCGCAGCTCGGGGGCGATGGCCTCCACGCGGTCCAGCTGGTCCTGGTCGTGGGGCTGGCCCATGGCGCCGGCGAGGCCGACGACGCTGTGCGCATCCACCAGCCCCGGCGTCACCACGCGGCCGGTGAGCGTGCGGTAGCCGGCGGGCACCTGCACCTCCGCCGCGCTCCCCACCCGCTCGATCTTTCCGTCCGCGCCAACGAGGACGACGCCGTCGCGTATGGGCGCGCCGGACATGGTGTAGACCGTCTCGCCGCGAATGGCCACCTGCGCCTCCGCCGGCGCGGCCAGCGCCAGGGCCGCGGACGCCAGCGCGATTCCGTGTGTCCTGCGCATCAGTGGCCCTCCTCGCCGTCGTGCGTGTGCGCGGCGCCGTCGCGGAACACGTCCGGCCCGCCGATGGCGTACATCCGGTCGATGGGGTCGGCCAGGTCGAACACCTTGCTCCCCTCCACCCAGGTCTGCTCCACGTGCGTGTAGACGCTCAGCGGGTCGCCGGACAGGACGATGAAGTCCGCGTCCTTCCCCGGCTCCAGCGTCCCCACGCGCTCCTCCAGCCCCATCATCCGCGCGCCGGCGATGGTCATGGCCTCCAGCGCCCGCTCGCGCGACATCCCCGCCCGCACGCCAAAGCCGGCGGAGCGCAGAAAGAAGCGGCTGTCGGTAATGCCGTCGTCCGTGTGGAAGGCGGTGAGCACCCCCGCCCGCTCCAGCACGGCGCCGTTGACGTTGCTGAAGTTGAGCGCCTCCAGCTTTCCGCCCGGCGAGTCCAGGACGATGATGCTGGCCGGCGCGCCCGCGGCGGCGATCTCGTCCGCCACCCGGTACGCCTCGCTCACGTGCTGCAGCACGATGCGAAAGCCGAACTCGCGCGAAAGCCGCAGGGCGGTGAGGATGTCGTCCGCGCGGTGGGTGTGAAAGTGGACCACGCGGCGGCCGTCCAGCACCTCGGCCAGCGCCTCGAGCTCCAGGTCGCGCGGCGTCACCTTGTCCGCGCCGCCGGCGGTGCGGATCTTCTCCCGGTACTCCTGCGCGCGCACGAAGCGCTCGCGCACGATGGAGGCGGCGCGGCCGCGCGTGCCCGGAAAGGGCGGCTCGCCGCGCGGGTTGGTGCCGTTGGCCATCTTCATCCCGCCGCACACCTCGCGCAGCACGTCGCGGCAAAAGAGCAGGTCGTAGATGTCGGTGCCGTCGCGCAGCTTGAGGTACGCCGTCTGGCCGCTCATCAGCAGCCCGCTCCCCGGCATCACGTTCACCGTGGTGACGCCGCCGGCCTGCGCCTTCTGGATCCCCTCGTCGCGCGCGTCGATGGCGTCCAGGATGCGCACGGACGGGTGCATGGGATTCGATCGGTCCCCGCCGTCGCCGCCGCCGATGTGCGAGTGCGTGTCCACCAGCCCGGGCATGATGGTCTTGCCCGCGGCGTCGTGCACCACGGCCCCCGCGGGGATGGACGTCTCCGGCCCGCCCACCGCGGTGATCGTTCCGCCCTGCACCACCAGCACGCCGTTCTGGATCGGCGCACCGGAGATGGGAAGGATGGTGGCGCCCCGGAACGCGTGCGGCTGCTCCTGCGCGTCGAGCGGCAGGGCGACCGCCGCGGCCAGCAGCGCCGCGGACAGGGTACGTTGCATGAGGGAATCGGGAACAGGGGACGGGGAATCGCGGGCGAACGGCAAAAGCGGCCGCGCCGGCTGAACGAGGCCTCGCCGGGAACGGGTCCGGCGGCGCCTGACTGCACGTTTGTGTCGATTGGATACAATATACGGACGTTCGTCCGGTCGCCAGAGTTCACGGCGAAAATTTTAGCAGAGTGGCCCCTCCCCCGGCCCCTCCCCGCTCGTTCCTCGCGGAGAGGGGAGAAAGCGCGGCTTGCTGTCGGGCGCGCGGTTGCACCG
>DASQBH010001435.1:0-7019 GCA_035635315.1 Longimicrobium sp. | reverse complement strand
CGGGGCAGGCGCGGGGGACGGCGAGGGGACGCGGATGCGGCTGACGGACTTCGGCGGGGGCGGGGCGGCGGAGTCGAAGCCGAGCATCGACGTGGCGGCGCTGGACCGGCCGCTGGCGATCGGCTGGATGGGGCTGAGCGTGGCGGCGCTCCTGGCGCTGCTCGGCGCGTGGGCGGTGCTGGAACGGAGGCGCCGCGGGTGGCGCGCGGCGGAGGTGGACGGCGTTCCCGTCCTCCTATCCCCCTCCACCGGCCCGGCGGTGATCGGGCTCTTCCGCAGCCGCATCGTGCTGCCGCGGTGGGTGGTGGATGACGCGCCGGACGACGTGCGGGCGCTGCTGATGGAGCACGAGCGCGAGCACCTGCGCGCCGGGGACCCGCGCCTGCTGGCGGTGGGACTGGCGGCGGTGGCGCTGATGCCGTGGAACCCGGCCGCGTGGTGGCAGCTGCGGCGGCTGCGGCTGGCCGTGGAAGTGGATTGTGATGCCCGTGTACTGGCGCGCCGCGCCGACGTGCGGGCGTACGGCACCCTCCTGCTGGAGGTAGGGCGCCGCGGTACGGGCGGACGGCTGCTGGTCGCCGCCTTCAGTGAACCTGCTTCGTTTCTCGAAAGGAGAATCCGCATCATGACTTCACCCAGAGTTCGCCGGCCCTGGCTGCGCGCCGCCGGCTTCGGCGCCGCCGCCCTGGCCATGATCGTCGCCGCCTGCGAGGCGCCCGGCCCCGTGCAGCCCTCGCCCTCTTCGGTCAGCATGCAGCCCGCGCGTACGGAGCGCACCAGCGGCCAGCAGGTGGTGTCGTCCGGCGTCCGCGTCTCTCGCGCGGCCATCGAGTCCGCCGTGCGCACGCACTACCCCGAGGTCTTCAGCGCCGCCGCCACCGACACCTCCACGCTGATGTTCGTCATCGCCCCCAACGGCGAGATCGAGAAGCACGAGCGCGTGCTGATGAAGCGGGCCGGCGCGCGTCCCACGGAGATCGGCGAGGTGCAGGGGCGCATGCGGCAGCCCGCCGCGGGGATGAGCGCGCGCGACGCGGAGCCCAGCATGACCGACGTGATCACCTTTGCGCCGGGGCAGCTGGCGCCGGGGCGCGTGGAGGTGCTGTGGGTGCGCAACCTCTCGCCCGACCAGGTGGTGACCACCACGGACGTGGCCCGTGAGCGCAGGGAGCAGCCCGCAGGGCCGTCGCAGCTGCGCACGCCGCAGAACGCGCGCGAGGACATCACCATGGCGCAGGCGCGGGAGTACGTCGCCCGCTACCTGCCCGAGGTGGCGCGCAACGGCACCCGCACGGAGTTCGTGTGGATCCTGGCCGACGCCCGCGGCGAAGTGGTGGGCTACGGCGACGGCGACAACGCCGAGGAACTGAACCGGCAGGCGAACAACTTCGACAACGTGCAGGTGTTCAAGGGCGAGCAGCTGGTCTTCAACGGCCACCAGGTGGGCCTCATCTACGCCCGCCTCAAGGGCTGATACCAGATCCGCAAAAACAAAAAGCACTCACGCAGAGCAGCAGAGGGGCAGAGCAGCAGAACGAAACTCTCTGCTACTCTGCCTCTCTGCGTGCAAAGTCTTTTGCCGGAGTTGGTATGAGAGTCGCAGGATCGTTCTGGTCCTGATTTACAAACGAGCGGTGACTTCCTGAGGGAGGTGCCGCTCGTTTCTTTCCTCATTCAGGAGCCCTGGCGCCGACCGAAGGATCTTGCCGGCAGAGCCGCGGGGCTGGATTCCACGCCGGGATCCAGCCCTGCCGCAGGGCAGACGAGATCCTTCGGTCGCGCACAAGTAACTGTGTGAATTCTGGTTCCGCGTAGCGCTCCCTCAGGAAGTCACCGGTCCCGGATCAAACTTCCCGAGGTGATGGGGAGCGGCGGAGGGGGGAATTGGTTACCTTATCGGCGGCCGGCCCGGGGACGCGCTCCGGGTGCGGCCGTTTCTCTCGACTGGACGCGGGTGGCGGAAGCAGACAAGCGGCGGCACGCGCCGCGGCACCGGGTGGAGTACGCGCTGGCCCGCACGCTGGAAGGCGCCGTGGCCTCGCTGCCGGAGGGGATGGCCGATGCCTTCGGCCGCCGGCTGGGCTCGACGGTCTACCGGCTGGGCATCCGCCGCAAGACGGTGGAGGACAACCTGCGCCTCGCCTTTCCGGAAGCGACGCAGGCGTGGCGCGACGACGTGGCGCGGCGGGCGTACGAGCACCTGGGGCGCGAGGCGGCGGCCATGCTGCGAATGGCCAGGCTGGACCCGCAGGCCGTCATCGACCGCACCGTCACCCGCGGCTGGGACGAGATGGAGGGCGCGCTGGCCGAGGGAAACGGCTGCATCCTGGTCACCGGCCACTACGGCAACTGGGAGATCGCGGCCGCCACCGTGGCCTCGCGCGGCGTGCCGATCTCCGCCATCGTCCGCCGCCAGGGCAACCTGCTGGTGGACCAGCGGCTCGACGCCACCCGCCGCCGCCTGGGGGTGGAAACCATCTCCCAGCGCGAGGCGCCGCTCAAGGTGCCGCGCGCGCTGCGCAGGAACGGCGTCATCGGCATCGTGGGCGACCAGGACGCGAGGAAGGCGGGCGTCTTCGTCCCCTTCTTCGGCACGCCGGCGTCCACGCACCGGGGGCCGGCGCTGTTCGCTATCCGCTTCGTGGCGCCGGTGTTCGCCTGCGTGGCGCGGCGGCTGCCGGGGCCCGGCGTGCGCTACGAGGTGAGCGGCACCCGCGTCCCCGTGCCGCGCACGGGCGACCTGGAAGCCGACATCGCCGCGCTCACGGCGGAGCTGGCGGCCCGGCTGGAAGGGGCCATTCGAGAGGCGCCGGAGCAGTACTTCTGGTTCCACCGGCGCTGGAAGAGCAAGCCCAGAGGGGAACCGGACGCGGCCGCACCGGGTATTGCCGGGGCTGGCGGCGCGGGGGAGGACGACGCGGAAGAGGACGGTCTGTGATCTACATCTGCATCCCGGCCCACAACGAGGCGCCGACGGTTGGAGTCCTGCTCTGGCGGATTCGCCAGGTGATGACGGAGTTCCGCCGAGACTTTCACCTGATCGTGCTGGACGACGGCTCCACGGATGCAACTTCCGAGGTGCTGGCCCCGTACGCCCGGGTGCTGCCGCTCACCCTCCTCCGCAACGACCGCCCGCAGGGGTACGCCGCCGCGCTGGAGCGGGTGCTGCGCGAGGCCGTGGCCCGCTCCACCCACCCCCGCCGCGACACGGCGGTGGTCATGCAGGCCGACTTTACCGAGCCGCCGGAAGAGATCCCGGCGCTGGTGAAGAAGCTGGAGGGCGGCGCCGACGTGGTGGGATCCACCCAGGCCGCCGTGCAGGGCGAGGTGACGCGCGGGATGCGCTGGTCGCGCCGGGGGCTTCCCTGGCTGCTGGCCCGCACCGCGCTCCCCGCCGAGGTGGGTGATCCCTTCCTTGGCTTTCGCGCCTACCGCGTGCAGGTGATCAAGCGGGCACTGGCGGACCGCGAGGGGGCGCCGCTGCTTACCCGGCAGGGATGGGCCGCCAACGCCGAGCTGCTGCTGCGCGTGGCGCCGCACGCCCGCCGCGCCGACCAGGCGGCGGTGGAGATCCGCTACACGCGCCGCGAGCGGGCAACGCGCTTCGACGCGTGGGCGGCGCTGCGAGAGACGTGGGAGCTGGCGCGGCGCGCACCCCGGCGGGGGCGGGCGGCCACGGCAAAGCTGGTGGAAGCAAAGCCGGCCGAGCCGCAGCCGCAGCCGGCCGAAGCCGCGGCGGAGGGGTCCGACGAAGGACGCCCGCCGCGTAGAAGACGAAAGCGAGGTAATCGTGAAGGGAATATCCAGGATCGTTCGCAGGGTCCGGACGGCGCTGGCGATTAGCGCCGCGGCGCTGGTCGCGGGCAGCGCGCAGGCGGAGGCCCCGGCCCAGCGCCTGCCGTTTCGCGCGGGCGAGTCGGCCACCTACCAGGTAAAGCTGGGCGCCATCTCCGTGGGGAGCGGAAGCATGGCCGTCACCGGGCTGCAGACGGTGCGCGGGCAGCAGGTGTTCCACACCGTGATGACGCTGCGGGGAGGCAACGCGCTGGTGCGCGTGAACGACCGCTTCGAGTCGTGGATCGACACGGACGGGCTGTTCTCGCGCCGGTTCCACCAGAACCAGCACGAGGCGCGCTTTCGCCGCAACCGCACGTACGACTTCTTCCCCGAAGACCGTACCTTCCGGCGCGAGAACGGGCAGACCGGCACGCTGCCCACCAACCAGCCGCTGGACGACCTGTCCTTCATCTACTTCGCGCGCACGCTGCCGCTGGAGCCGGGTGCAACCTACACGCTGCCGCGCTACTTCAAGGCCGACGGCAACCCCGTCGTCCTCCAGGTGCTGCGCCGCGAGACGATCCAGGTGCCGGCGGGCCGCTTTCGCACCATCGTGGTGCGCCCGGTGATCCGCACGGACGGCATGTTCGGCGAGGGCGGACGCGCGGAGGTGTACTTCAGCGACGACGAGCACCGCATCCCCGTGCTCATCCGCAGCCGGGTTCCGGTGGTGGGATCGCTCAGCATGCACCTGCGCACCTTTCGCCCGGGCACCTGAGGGCGTCGACCGGCGTACGAATGGAAGGGCGCGGATCGTTTACGTCCGCGCCCTTTCCGTTTTCCGTCGATCGGGAGCCGGTTCGATCGTCGGATGATCAGGGGGCGGCGAGAGACATCGAACGCAGCGCAGGGATGATGAGATCCATGAAGATGCGCGGATACAGGCTCGGGATCGTGCTGGCGGCGGCCCTGATGGCGGCGGGCTCGGCGGATGCGCAGGCGCGGCTGCCGTTCGCGCCCGGCGAGCACGCGGTCTACCAGGTGCGGCTGGGGGCGGTGCCGGTGGGCACGGGGACGCTCTCCGTCGCCGGCCGCGAGGTGGTGCAGGGGGAGCAGACGTTCCACACGGTGATGACGCTGGCGGGCGGAACGGTGTTCTACACCCTGAACAACCGGTACGAGTCGTGGATCGACACGGACGGGCTGTTCTCGCGCCGCTTTCACCAGAACGTGCGCGAGGGGAGCTACCGCCGCAACCGCACCTTCCACTTCAACCCCGAGCAGCGCACCTTTCGCCGCGACAACGGCGAGACCGGCACCATCCCCACGGACGAGCCGCTGGACGACCTCTCGTTCCTGTACTTTGCGCGCACGCTGCCGCTGGAGGTGGGCGCCACCTACACGCTGCCGCGCTACTTCAAGGCGGACGGCAACCCCGTCGTCATCCAGGTGCTGCGCCGCGAGACGGTCGAGGTGCCCGCGGGCCGGTTCCGCACCATCGTGGTACGCCCCATCGTGCGCACGGACGGCATCTTCAGCGAGGACGGGTGCGCCGAGGTGTGGTTCTCCGATGACCAGTATCGCATCCCGGTGATGATCCGCAGCGAGGCCAAGCGGCTCCCCGCGTCCATCAACCTGCGCCTGCGCTCCTTCCGCCCCGGCACCGGCAACTGAGGAGTCTCACGCGGAGACGCGGAGAACGCGGAGGGCGCGGAGAGTTTCTTCCACGCCCTCCGCGTTTTCGTATCGGCCTGCTTCTACGGAATGGCCTCACGCAGAGTTAGCAGAGTCAGCAGAGTTTTCTCGTGCCGTTACCAATGCTGCTGCGAAAAAGATCTGTCATTTCGAAGGAGGCGCCTCTCTGCATCTGGCCGACGGCAGATCGCCTGGCGCCGACTGAGAAATCTACTCGCCTCACCTCGTGGCATGCCTTGATGCACTGAACTGCCGGCATCCTGATCCTTCCCCCGACTCCAGGATCAGCGGTGGGATGTGGCGCGGGGGCGGGGGAACGCGCATCTTCGGATGCAGGTCTGGAACCTACACTCCGGAATTGCGTGCGGATGGAAGACGGCATCGACAACCAGGGCGGGTCCGCGGCGGGAAGGATTCCCGAGGCGGACCTGTCGCGTGTGCGCACGGTGCCGGTGGGTGGACGGCCCAACAAGGTGCTGGCGGAGCACTTTGCCGCGCCCCCACCGGCGGACGTGGGGGAGCGGACGTTCGGCGCGTTCGTGCGTTCGCTGCCGCAGGTGCTGCAGGCGGAAAGCTTTCTGGCGGTGGTGGATGCGATCGCCTCCGCGGTGGAGCGCCGCCGGACGGTGCTGTGGATGCTGGGCGGCCACGTCGTGAAGACGGGGCTCGCGCCGGTGCTGATCGACCTGGTGCGGCGCGGCGCCATCACGCACCTGGCCTCCAACGGCTCCGCGGGGGTGCACGACTACGAGATGGCGCGCTGGGGCGGCACCAGCGAGGACGTGGAGGCGGGGCTGGCGGACGGGTCGTTCGGGATGGCGGACGAGACGGGGCGCGACATGAACGGCGCCTTTACGCGCGGGATGCGCGAGGGGTGGGGGATGGGCGAGTCGCTGGCCCGCGACCTGGATGCGCGTGACGACCTGGCGTATCCCGACCTCTCGCTCCTGCTGCAGTCGCACCGCCTGGGCGTGCAGTACACGCTGCACCCGGCGCTGGGCGCGGAGATCATCCACCAGCACCCCGCCGCCGACGGCGCCGCCATCGGCGACACCGGCCACCGCGACTTCCGCCGCCTGTCCGCCGCGCTGGCCGGGCTGGACGACGGCGGGGTGGTGGTGAACGTGGGATCGGCGGTGGTGATGCCGGAGGTGTTTCTCAAGGCGCTGACGGTCGCGCGCAACCTGCACGGCGGCGCGCCGCGCGGGTTCACGGCGTGCGACCTGGACATGAACCGCCACTACCGTCCGCGGATGAACGTCGTGGAGCGCCCCACCCGCTCCGGCGGCGGCCGCGGCTATTCCATCACCGGCCACCACGAAATCATGGTGCCCCTCCTCGCCTGGGCTATTGCCGACCGGGTGGGGGATTCCGGTGTGGAGTGATCGAGCAAGGCGACGTGCGGCGAAGGCTGGCGAGGAAGACGATGGAAGATGGATAAAGGTCCCCAATACAGAGGCTTGTGCGTCAACCCGCAACGCGGGGATTTTTCGGTTTTGTTTCGGTAAAGGGGTTGACAGCGACGCTGCTTGCGCTTAAATTCCAGT
>DASQBH010001434.1:0-2530 GCA_035635315.1 Longimicrobium sp. | reverse complement strand
GGAGAACATCACGGAAGTCTTCTTGTTCGAGCACCGCCAGCTGGGATGGGTTTTGTTCGTGACGCTTGCGGTGGCGCTGGCGAGGGCGGTGGATGACCGCAGGCTCCCGGAGCCCAAGCCCATCTTCGACAGTGGGTTTTGCTAAGTAGCTGAGCGCGAATGACAATCGGCGCCGCGACCGCGGCGTGGCACTACATCCCGGGGGAGGATCAGCGGGTCAGTCGTCCGCGAGGGCCTGGACGGTCGGCGGCAGGGCGACGCCGGCGGCGCGCAGCGCGAGGCTGGCGGCGGGGCGCGGAGCAGCGCGCACGAGGAAGCGCCGGTCGTCATGGACGATCTCGGTCTCGGTCAGCGAGTCGAGGTCGGCGCGGATCTCGGACCACGAGCCGTCGCGGCCGAGCGCGGCGATGCGCTGCTCCAGCTCGCTCTTGAGGACCAGGGCGAGAAAGGAGCAGAACACGTGGCCGCGGATGGTCTCGTCGAGTTTATGGAAGATCGGCCGGGTGGCGAGCAGGTGCTTGGCCGTACGGAAGGCCGCCTCCACGGTCCAGAGCTGCTTGTAGCGCAGCATGGCGGCGAGCGGATCGAGGTCGGTGTTGGTGCGCAGCACGAAGACGCCGTCGAACTTGGCGTCCTTCTCCGCCTTGGTGGGGTCGATGGCGAAGTGGCCGTGGCCTTCGGTCTTGAGGAAGCGGCGAAAGCCGGTGTTGCCGACCAGCGCCTTGTCGCCCTTGGCGAGCTGACGTTCGAGGCTGGCCAGGATGGCCACGCGGGCGGCGGCGTCCCTCTCGGCCTCCTGATGGTTGCGGCACAGGATGTAGCGCTGACCGCCTACGGTCACTGCCTTGGCTTCGTAGTCGATCTCGTGACCGCGCTTGGTGATGGTCAGCGGCACGCACGGCGCGGTGTCGGCGAGCACGACCTCGCGCACCACCTTGTCGGTGCGCTCGCGGGTGCCGAGCAGATAGAGGAGCTTGCGCGCCTCGAGCGCAGCGATGGTCTCGGCGCTGATCAGGCCGCGGTCGGCGACCACGCAGATCCGGCCGATCGCGAAGCGTTGGCGCAACCGGTCGATCACCGGGATCAGCGTGGCGACGTCGGCGACATTGCCCGGCCACATCTCGGAGCACACCGGCCGCCCGTCGCCATCGATCAGGACCGCCAGGATCATCTGGGGGAGGTCCGGACGATGGTCCTTGCTGTGACCGTGGCGCCCAAGCGTCTGCCCGCCCGCGCCTTCGAAGTAGAGGCTGGTGGTATCCATGAACACGAGATCGAGACGGCTGAACAGGTCGCGCCGGTGGGCGAACAGCCGCTCCTCGACCAGGTCCTTGGTGCAGCGCGGCGCGAACGGCGTGCGCGTGTCCTGCTCGGGCTTCGGCAATGCCTCGCCGAGCCAGGCCATCGCCCGGTAGAGATGGTGGAGCTCCAGCGCCTCGACGCCGGCGATCCGGTAGTCCTCGCGCCAACGATCGGCAGCCAGATCCGAGCCGCCACCCATCAGCCGGTGCAGCACGGTCAGGAAGACCGCGCGCTCCAGCACGAACTCGTGCCTGCGCTCCCTCGCCAACTCGTCGATCACGGCGCGACAGCCGGTCTCGGCCCACAGGCGCTCGAACACCAAGGCCGGCCCGATCCGCCGCACCGCCGCCGTCGGGTCGTCCTGCGCCGCGGTCACCACCAGCGCCCGCGTCGCGAAGCGCGCCCCCGAGCGCACCAGCCGCTCCAACTGCCCGCTCGCCTCCAGTGCATCGAGCCGGCCGAGGGTGGCGATCACTCGCTGGCGGACCCCGCCGCCGACCCGCCGGCTCGCGGCGATCTGGAGGTAGACGCGGCCGCCCGAGGTCTTCTTGCGGAAGTACATCGAGGCTCCAACATGGAGCGTACACAATCGCCGTACACATCTTAGAAATCAAGCAGAATCAATCCGCGACGTGGCACTACACCTTGAGCTCCAATCACCCCTGAGCCCAGGAAATCTGCGGCTTTCAGGACGCCTCGCCGGCCCAAACTGTCGAAGATGGGCTTGAGATGAGCTAGGTTGTCAAGTCGGAGCATGGCTGTTTTTCTGACGAGCAGCACCTCCTCGCAGAGGTGAATCGAGCTCAGCGGAAGGGGAGGAAGGAAGCACTATGTCGACGCCGAGAGCCCGGGTTACGAACGCTGTGCTGCTCACCGCAGCCCTGGCAGTCGCTGGCTGTAACACGGCTTCGAAGAGAGCTTTTGAGCGGATGGAGAGCGCGGTGGCGGACCTGCGGGCTCGCGTGGAGGCCGCCGAGGCACGCAGCTCCTCGAGCGCGTCAACAGCGGCTTCGGCGCTCGACTCCGCCGGCCAGTGCAACCTGGTCTGCCTGAACGTATCGGAACGGTTGGACGAGCTCTACCTGGAGATCCTGCCACGCTGAGCCGCAGTCACTACGACGCGGGCGGCGGGGTGAGCAATCGTGTCCAGGGTCATATAGCGGCGCGCTGGACGTCCGCTTGATGGCATGGACCGCCCTCGCACCCCGGTAGTCGCTGGGGCGGTCGT
>DASQBH010001433.1:0-2123 GCA_035635315.1 Longimicrobium sp. | reverse complement strand
GTCGCCCAGGTTCTCGGCGGGCCCGATCACTACCGCCGCGGTGCTCAGCGCCTCCGTCACGGCTTCGGCGGCGGCCTCGGGCGCGGACTCCTGCAGCCTGCCCAGCAGGCGCCGGGTGCGCAGCGCACGGCGGCGCGGGGTGTCCAGGGTGAACAGCGTGTCGGTGCGAACGGCCTCGTCGAACCGTTCGTGCTGCGCGTGGTTCTGCTCCCACCGATCCGCGGCCGCTCGGGCCGCTTCCAGATCGAACGCGTACTCGTCCTGTGCCATGAATCCTCCCGTGATGGGTCGACACAGAATGAGATGGATGCGCGTTCGATTTTTCTCACCTCCGCTCGTGGAACGGCGGGGGATTACTGGAGGCTAGCACAACGACGCCGCCTGCGGAGAGCATCCGCGGGTGGCCGCTTTCATCGAGTTGGATCGGGCGCGGCTGGCGAGCGAGACGCCCGTGGCTCAGCTCCCGGTGGCCGAAGAGCACGGCCCACAACGCCATCCGCCGCCGTCATTCCTCCAACAGCCAGCGGATGGCCTCTGCCTCGTTCAGAAAAATCTGCAGCCGGGCACCCACGCGCCCTTCCGTGAGCAGCTGGAACTGGCGGCCGCGAACAAAGTTCACGGGCGTGTTCATCAGGACGGCGGCCTTGCCGTCGCCGATGCTGTCGTCGTTCTCTCGGTCGTTTTCGACGGCCCGCTGCATCGCCTCCAGGCCGCTGTCGCCAAAGTCCAGCCGGCGGTGGTCGAAGAGCACGGTCATCCCCGGACGCCACTCCGCGCGCGAGACGACGTCCTCCGTCATTCGCCGGTGGTCCTCCGGCGAAAGCAGGCCCCGGGTGGTGACCACCACGTATTTCTCAGGCCGCTCGAAATCAACCGTCCATTCCATCGCAGCCTCCTCTGCGACCGGGTCCGAGGCATCGACCGGCGGATTCCATCGAGCGCGGATCGCGGACCCGGGCCTCGTCAGTCGCGCGGGCTGCCCTGCAGCAGGGGCTCCATCTCCACGTCGCGCGGGCCTTCCTCGCTGCAGACGGCGTAGGTGCCGCCTGGGTACATGGTGACGCCGGCGTGCTCGCCGCGGGCGTTCAGCACGTAGAACTGGATGCCGAAGTTGGGGGTGCCGCGGCTGTTGAGCAGCCGGCGCTCCACCGTGTTCTGCACGATGCGGCGAAGGCCTTCCATCCCCGCGTCCTTCGGGCTCATCCCGCGCCGCAGGTTCTCCACGATCAGGTACGAGGTCAGGTTGTACAGGTTGGCCTCGCCGCGCCCCGTGGACCCCGCGGCGCCCACGGCGTTGTCGACGTACAGCCCCGCCCCCAGGATCGGCGAGTCGCCCACGCGGCCGGGGATCTTCCACGCCAGCCCGCTGGTGGTCGTTGCCCCGCAGATGTCGCCGCGGGCGTTGATGGCGTTGCAGTTGATGGTGCCGTAGTAGTGGTGCGGATGGATCAGCCCCTCGTCCACCATCCGCAGCCCGGCCTCGTGCCCGGCCTGCGCGCGCCGCTCGGGGTCCAGGTAGCGCGCCGGGTCCGTGCGGCGCTTCCACTCCAGCCACAGCCGCCGCGACTCCGGCGTGTTCAGGTCGTCCTCGATGGTGAAGCCCATCTGCCGCGCGAACCGCTGCGCATCATCCCCCACCAGCAGGTGATGGTCGGTGTTCTCCATCACCGCCTTCGCGACGAGCGACGGCGTGCGCACCCCTTCCAGCGCGGCGACGGCGCCGGCGCGCTTGCGAGGCCCGTGCATCACCGACGCATCGAGGGTGACGACGCCCTCGGCGTTGGGAAGCCCGCCGTAGCCCACGCTGGTGTCCGCCGGGTCCAGCTCGTTCAGGTTGATCCCGGCGATGATGGCGTCCAGCACGTCGGCGCCCCCCATCATCCGCGTGTACGCCGTCTCCGCGGCCGCCATCGGCCCGCCGTTGCGGTACTCGTTGCCGTTCCCCGAGGCGATCACCACCGGCTGGGCATCGCCGCGCAGGATGACGGCGGGCGCGCCGGCCAGCGGCCCGGGGAGCGCGGCCGCCACGCCCGCGGCGGCGCCGGTGCGTACGAAGTCGCGGCGGGTGATGGGAGTGCTCATCGGCAGATGCGGGTGCGGTGGATGGAGACGATGCGGACGCA
>DASQBH010001432.1:0-2373 GCA_035635315.1 Longimicrobium sp. | reverse complement strand
CCGGGTGCTGCCGGCGAGATCCTTCGGTCGGCGCCAAATTGCTTGCGCAGCAGAGAGTTGGGAGCGGCGCCTCCCTCAGGAAGTCAATCGGTTGGGCTGATTCTTAAACACACTCTGAGGCTGAGAGACAAGCAGGCCAGGCACAGAGCCTGACAACGGCATACCCATGTAACTGAATACCCTGGGCGGGGCAGGGTAATGCCGAGCGTTCGCCGGCACCGTCATGCGGTGCCGGAATCGCTGAGAAGATCGAGAATGCGACGCGCCGCACCTGTTCGTCCCGTACAGCATCGAAGGGGTGCTTACGGGCGCGGTACTCGCGACACCTCCTTGAATCGACCGCCGCGTTGATCATGGCGTTGCCACTACGCGTACACGTCCCCAGGCTGGCTGCCAGCGTGTCGTTGGTGCTCACTGGTATTGCTGGACTCGTAATGACGCTGCAAGGTCGCGGCGCGGCTCTCGCTGCAGTCGTGCTTGGGCAGCCCTTCCCGGATTGGTTTCGCGCGGACCCCGGGCAGCTGTGGCAGATTTGCCAGTCGATACTGGTGATTGTGGGCGGGCTGGGCGGCGTAGCGGGTGTGTTCACGCCCACGGCGCTCGGGAGCCTGGCCGGGCTGATCTTCATTACTCCCGTCGGCCTCCTGACGGCGCTTCCATCTGTCTTGATGCTCCTTTCCGCGCTACGGCGTCCTCGAGCCTTCTATGAGTTCGTGCCGCGCTGGCGTGGCCCTGGTCCCCGTCCGCCAGGTCCTGAGTATCGATGAACGACCATCGATAGCACGATGGTCGACAGACCTGCACATGGGATTGCTTGATGACTGCGAACCAGCGGTTGCACCGGAACCGCGCAAACATGGCCTGACAATCGGCTGCGGGGGATGCGGGGCCGTCCATGTTTTCGCCGCCGGCAACCTTGCGCGCCGCCCCCGCACCCCCTGACCCTGGGGCGTCAGGCGCCCCACACCCTCTCTGCTTTGGGCTGATGCGCGATCCACTGAGTCCCACGGAGTTGCGCCGTTCTCCGGGCCCGCTCTCGAACAGTTGGGTGCGTCTGGGCCTGCTGGTGTGCTTCCTCGGTGCCCTCTTTGTGGTCGTGCTTTTCGAGATTCCGGTTGCCGGCACATTCGCGGATCGCCCCGGTGGAGTCGCACCCCAGGCAGGGGCCGGTCCGCGCTGTCTTCGGCTCACCTACAATCCGCCCGGCGAGCACAAGTGGATGCCCACCGCGGTCCGCCTTCATCCGGAGGTCGATCGGCGTTACGCCGTGATCGAGCAGACGTGGTATCGGGCTGACGCAGACCGGGAGGACGGCTCCTACTCATGGCTTGCATGGCGCCCCGCCGGACGCGATTCCGTGGACATCGTCTGGCATCATTCACCGGTGCTTCGGCTCCCCACGCGCGGGACATCTCTCGTTGGACGTGGCGGCTGGCCCGACCACGCCAGCATCTTCTCCGTGCCGTTGAACCCTGACTTCACTGTGCGTGCCCACGAGATCGCCTGTTCAGCTACGGAGTGGGAGCCCTCCGCCTGACAATCAGCCGTCCATGCTTTCGTGGACGCCAGGCTTGCGCGCCGGCCCCGCATCCCTGACCCCTGGGGCGTCAGGCGGCTCCCCGCAGGCATCTCTGACCAACGAGGTCTGATGAGCGCACACATCCTCGACCACGGCGGTTGCCGCCTCGCCTACGACGTGGTGGGGAAGGGTCCGCCCGTACTCTTCATCCAGGGCGTCGGCGTGCACGGCCGCGGCTGGTCACCTCAGGTCGAGGCGCTCTCGTCCGAGTTCCGCTGCCTCTCATTCGACAACCGCGGCATGGGGGGTAGCCAGCCCCTCACACTTCCGCTTACGGTGGAGCAGATGGCAGACGATGCGCGGGCACTCCTCACCTGCCAGGGGTGGGACTCTGCCCACGTGGTCGGGCACTCCCTGGGCGGGCCGGTCGCACTTGAATTGGCGCTCACGGCACCGGAGCGGGTGCGTAGCCTTGCGCTCCTCTGCACCGTGGCCCGCGGGCGCGATGCCACCCGGCTCTCACGGCGAATGCTGTGGCTGGGGCTTCGCTCCTCGTTCGGCACGCGGCGGATGCGGCGGCGTGCGTTCCTGGAGATCGTCATGCCACCGGGGGCCGTTGTCTCGAGCGAGGCGGAGGAGCTGGCGGCGCGCCTGGCACCGCTCTTTGGGCACGATCTGGCGGAGCAGCCACCTGTGGCGATGCGGCAGTTGGGGGCACTGCGCGCGTATGATGCGAGTGCGCGGCTGGGCCGGTTGTCGGGAGTGCCGACACTGGTCGTCAGTGCCACGCACGATCCGATCGCACCGCCACGCTATGGACGGGCGCTGGCGCAAGGGGTGCCGGGCGCCCGCTT
>DASQBH010001431.1:0-7385 GCA_035635315.1 Longimicrobium sp. | reverse complement strand
GACGCCACGGGGCAGACGCTGCTGACGGTGGCGGGCAAGATCGTCTCGGTCGAGGCGCGCCACGCGGCCGCCATCCGCGACCTGCTGGCCCCGCGCACGGGCGCGTTCGCCCCGCAGGCGTTCGACGACGCGTTCACGCCGCAGCAGGTGCTGGCGCAGGCCCAGCCGTTCATCCGCAACGTGGTGACGGCCACGAACGTTCCCACTGTGAGCTGAAGGAGCCGAGAGACATGAGCAACCAATCGATTCTCGGCGGCCTGGACCCCGAGGTGCTGGACGTGATGGCCTCCCGCCGCGACGCGCTGCGGGGCGCGGGGCGGTGGGGGATGGGGCTGGCGATGGCCTCCGTACCCCTGGCCCTGGCCGCCATGGCGAAGAGCGCCTTCGCGCAGACGGGCCCGCCGCAGGCGGTGGTGGACGTGCTGAACTTCGCGCTCACCCTGGAGGAGCTGGAGGCCGAGTTCTACGTGACGGGGATGAACGCCGGGGGCCTGATTCCGGCCGCCGACCGGCAGATCTTCGGCACCATCCGCGACCACGAGGTGGCGCACGTGCAGTTCCTGCGCAACGCCCTGGGGTCGGCGGCGGTGGCCAAGCCCACCTTCGACTTCACGGCGGGCGGCGCCTTTGCGCCCTTCACCGACTACGAGCAGTTCAAGGCGCTGGCGCAGGCGTTCGAGGACACCGGCGTGCGGGCGTACAAGGGGCAGGCGCCGGTCCTGCTGCAGTCCAGGCCGATCCTGCGCGCCGCGCTCACCATCCACTCCGTCGAGGCGCGCCACGCGTCCGAGGTGCGGCGCCTGCGCGGCAACTTCGCCGACCAGGAGCCGCAGCAGGGGTGGATCACCCTCAACCTGCGCGGCACCGGCATGCCGGCGGCCACGCAGCCCGTGTACGACGGCGAGGAAAACCTCACGCAGGCGGGGATCAACATCTCCACGCTCCCCGGCGCGGCCGCGGGGTCCACCATCGGCGCCAACCAGGCGTCGGAGGCGTTCGACGAGCCGTTGACCCGGCAGCAGGTGCTGGAGATCGTGGACCCCTTCATCGTGGGCGACGTGGACGGCGACGGCACCGAAGCCTGACGGCACGGCGCGGACGTATCCCCCAGCACGGGGATGCGGCCGCGCGGCGGGGCTGGCGCCCAGAACACCGACCCATCACCCCCGCCCGACTGAGTCCCGGGCGGGCACGGTTGAAGGCGCCAGTCCCGCGGTCCGCCAGCACGGGCGGATGATGGCCCGGCACCGGTCGGACGGAGTCAACGGAGTCAACGGAGTCAACGGAGCTCGTCTCCGCCGGCTCCGTTTGCGCGTGCATGCGATTCTTTTGCGGAGCGATGCGAATGGAGCGGCTGGACGGCTTGCGCCCCGAAGAGGCGGGCTTCAATTTCGAAAAGATGAATCCTTCCTCGCCCGCAGACCCGTACTCCCTGCAGGGACACGCCACCGGCGGGGCCCCGCCCGCGGACGCCGACGCCGCGCTGCTGCGCCGCATGGCCGCGGGCGACGAGTCCGCGCTGGGCACGCTGTACGACCGCTGGTCGCCGCTGGTGCACTCCGTGGTCGCCCGCATTGCCGGCGACGCGGACGACGCGGAGGAGCTGGTGGAAGAGACCTTTCTGCAGGCGTGGCGGCAGGCCGGGCGCTACGAGGGCACGCGGGGGGGCGTATCCACCTGGCTGGTGGTCATCGCCCGCAGCCGCGCGCTTGACCGGGTGCGGCTGGCCGGCCACCGGCGCGCCGCCGCCGCCGAGCCGCTGGAGAACGCCGAGTCCGCCGGCTCCCTTCTTCCCGACCACCACACGCCGCTTGCCGCCGCCGAGATCGCCGAAACCCGGCAGATCGTGCACGCGGCCATGGAAAAGCTGCCGGCCGACCAGCGCGAGACGCTGGAGCTGGCGTACTTCCGGGGGATGAGCCAGTCGGAGATCGCCCAGGCCACCGGCCAGCCGCTGGGCACCGTAAAGACGCGGTGCCGGCTGGGACTTCAGAAGCTGAGGGAGGCGCTGTCCATCCTGGGGGAGGACCGCGCATGACGAACGGGATGATCCACGAAGAGTTCCTCGACGCACTGGCCGCGGAAGCGGTAGACGCCCTGGACGGCGAGGAGCGCGAGCGCCTGCTCGAGCACCTGGCCGGCTGTGCGTCGTGCAGCGCGGAGCTCGAGTCCCTGCGTGCGTCCGCCGCCCTGCTGGCGTTCTCCGCCCCGCCCCGGGCCATGGATCCCGCGCGCTCCGGCCGCGTCCGCGCCCGCCTGCTGGCCCGCGCCGCCGAGGACCGCGAGTCCGTCACGCAGGTGGCCCCCGCGCCCGCCGCCACGTCCGGGGACGACGAGGACGTGACCCTGGTCGGCGCGCCGCCCCCGCCCCCGCCCCCGTCCATCGCGGCGCCCCCGCCGGTGATGCCGGTGCGCCGGGAGCCGGACGTGATTCCGATCACTTCCGCGCCGGCGCGGCGGCGGACGTCCATCCTTCCCTGGCTGGCCGCCGCGGCGTCGCTGGTGCTGCTGGTGGGCGTGGGCCTCTACGCCGCCTCGCTGCGCGGCCGGCTGGCCACGGCCGAGGCGCGCTACCTGGCCGCCGCGCGGGAGCGGAGCGAGCTGGAGCGCCGCGTGGAGCGGAGCGAGGCCACTCTGGCGGCCGTCACCGCCCCCGCGTCGCGGGTGATCGAGCTGGCGGCGGCGCGGCCGGCGGCGCCCGGCGGACGGATGTTCTGGGACGTGGCCACCAACCGCTGGACCTTTTTTGCGCACAACCTTCCCGCCGTGCGCGAGGGCCGCGAGTACCAGCTGTGGCTCATCACGACGGACCAGCGCAAGATCCCCGCGGGCACCTTTCGCCCCGACCCGCGCGGCCAGGCCGTGGTCCAGGCCACCTACGCCCTCGCGCCCGACTCCCTGGGCGCCGTCGCCGTGACCGAGGAGCCCGCGGGCGGCCTTCCCCAGCCCTCCGGCGCCGTCGTCGTCGCCGGCGCCGCGGCCGCGACCGAGGAGTAAAGCAGGTCCTGGAAAAGACATAGGGGTACAGAGGAACAGAGAACAGCCAGAGATACAGAGGACAACCGATTTTCCTCTGTATCTCTGGCTTTTGTCTGTTCCTCTGTACCCCTGCGCCGTTAAACCGCTGCGCTTTCAGCCGGCACGATGCCAGTTGCGCAGTTTGGACGCGGCGGACGGTGCAGGGTGGCGAGGAAATCCAGTACGGCGCCGTTGAAGCCCTGCGGCTCGTCGTAGATGAGCGCGTGGGCGGCGTCGGGGATGATGCGCAGGCGGGCGCCCCGGATGGCGTACGTCATGGCGCGGCCAAAGTGCACGCTGACCACGGGATCCCGCTCGCCGACCAGCACCACCGCCGGGGCGCGCACCCGCGCGGCGGCGTCGAAGGCGTCGTGGCGCTTGCCCGCCAGCCAGGTGCGCCCCCAGCGGAACGGGCCGGCGCGCACGTACGCGTCCATGATCAGCGGCACCAGCGACGGCGGCTCGCGGGGGATGTCGCGCAGAAAGCCGACGGCCTCGCGCAGCAGCCGCTTCTTGCGCCGGTCGCCCGTGGGCGCGGCCAGGATCAGCCCCGCCACGCGGTCGGGCTCGGTGGAGGCCAGTTCCAGCACCGTCTGGCAGCTGAGCGAGTGCCCCAGGTACGTCGCGCGCCCCAGCTGCAGCACGTCGGAGAAGAGGGCGACGGCGTACGCCTGCTGGATGATGGACAGCCAGCGCGGCCCCTCCGTGCGCCCGAAGCCGGGGAGATCCATCGCGAGGACGCGGTATCCCGAGGCCGCCAGCCAGGGCCCGTTCTTTACCCAGTAGTCCGCCGAGCACCCCAGCCCGTGCACCAGCACCAGCGGCGGCCCCTCGCCGGCCTGTCGGTAGCGCAGGTTCCAGCCGTCCGCCCGCACCCGGTGCGTCACCGCCCACTCGGCGGCGGCGCGGCCCAGGCGCTTTCCGTCGACCGTCACTCCCCCACCTCCTCACCGGCCAGAAAGGCGAGCACCGCCTGGTTGAACGCCTCGGGCGCGTCCACCATGGGGTTGTGGTAGGTGCCGCGCAGGACCAGGAGCCGCGAGCCGGGGATCAGCCGCCGCATCTCTTCGCCGTGCAGCGGCGGGATGATGCTGTCGCGCTCGCCCCAGAGCAGGAGCGTCGGCTGCCGGATGTCGGGAAGGAGCGGGCGCACGTCGTCGCGCAGGATGTGGCGCAGGGCACGCACCACGTTCCACGGCCCGGCGGAAAGGGCGTCGCCCAGCATCACCGGAAGAAACGTCGGATCGCCCCACTGCCGCGGCGGCGCCATCTCGTACGCAAAGCGCGTCACCATGCGGGGGGTGATGGGGCGCGGCAGGCCGGCCGCATCCACCAGCACCAGCCGCTTTACGTGCTCGCCGAAGCGCGCGGCCAGGTGGATGGCGAGCTGCCCGCCCATGGAGTGCCCCACCAGGTGCGCCGGCCCCTCCGCCGCGAAGCCCAGCCACTCGCCCAGCACCGCCGCCAGCGAGGGGACGTCCGGGAGCGAGGCCGCGGCCAGCCGGCTGCGCCCGAAGCCCACCACGTCGGGCACCAGCACCCGGTAGTGCGCCGCCAGCCCGCGGATGTTGCGCGCCCACCAGCGGGATGAACCGGACAGCCCGTGCACCAGCGCGACGGCGTCTTCGCCCGCGCCGGTCTCCACCCAGTGGATGCGGTAGGCGCCAAAGTCCGCCTGGTGCGCGCGCAGCTCCAGGTCGCGCCAGCGGACGTGGCGGCCGGGTGCGGCGGGGAGCAGGCCGGAGAGGCGGCGAAGGGGCACGTTTTCCGAGTTCGGGGTATCAGCACCCGGGCGCGGACGGGGCCGCGCCGCCAGATGCGCGGCACACGAGCAATCCCCGGACCGGCCGTGTTCCGGACCCCCGTTTCGCGGGGCCCGGAAAGCTGCTATACTTCCGTGTTTTTCGGACAGTACAACACATCTCCCGAGCCCTCCGCGGAGGGTCGGTTCTACCCGAAATGGAGGCCCTTTGAGCCGAAACAGAGACCGCACCAAGAGCAGCCGCCCGACCGCGATGGACGAGGCGCGCAACGAGCTGTTCGGCCACATCCACCGCTGCGGCGTCATGCAGGCCACGCGCGAGCAGCAGGAGGAGTGGATGAAGGATACGATCCAGTTCCTGGGAGAGCGCCATCCCGCGCTCGCCGAGCGGGAGCTGAAGGAGCTGGCGGCCATCGGCATGCGCTTCTGCAGCCCGGTGATCGCCAACGCCGACGCGGCGTCCGCGTCGGAGGCCGTGGCGCAGCAGGAAACCGCCGCGGCCTGACGGGCGTTTTCGCGGCGGCGCGGGGGAGGCGGCGGAATCCTTTTGACGGACCGCCTCCCGGAACCGCCCGCCGCGGGCCCGGTCCGCAGTCCGGAGCGCTCCCCGGACGCGGTACTCAAGATGGTCATCCATGGATCCCGACCCCGGTAGTTTCTCCCTTTTCACCATCGTGGGACTGATCGCGGCCAACGCCTTTCTGGTGGCGGCCGAGTTCGCCCTCATCGCGGTTCGCCGCATCCGCATCGAGCAGTCCATCCGCCTGGGCGACGCCCGGGCCGCGCGCGTGCTTCCCGCGCTGGACCGGCTGGAGGAGCTGGTGTTCGCCGCGCAGGTGGCGCGCAGCCTGGCCTCCGTGGCGCTGGGCTACCAGGCCATCCTCCTGGCCCGTGCCTACCTGGTGCCCGTGCTGGGCCCCGGCCCCGTCCGCATCCTGGGCTTCGATCTGGGCTCGGCGATGTCCGTCTCCATCTTCATCGCCCTCTTCTTCGTCGCGCTGCTGCACGCCACCGTGGGGCAGCAGGTGCCCAAGCTGGTGGCCGTCCACCGCGCCGAGTGGATCACCGCGCACCTGGCCGTGCCGCCGCTGCACGCCCTGACCTGGGTGCTCACCCCCATCACCTGGCCGCTCAACTTCGTCGTCCGCGGGGTGGTGCGGATGTTCGGCGTGACGGGCACCGGCTTCCACCCCCTCATCCAGACGCCCGAAGAGCTGCGGCTGCTGGTGATGGAGCCGGGCGAGGGAACGCCGGGCGACATGGAGGACGACGAGCGCGAGATGCTGCGCGGCGTCTTCGAGATCAGCGAGACCGTCGTCCGCGAGGTGATGACGCCGCGCACGGAGATGGTGGCCGTGCCGGTGGAGGTCACGCTGGGGCAGCTGCTGCAGGTGGCCACGGAGGAGGGCCACTCGCGCATCCCCGTCTACCAGGGGACCATCGACAGCGTGCTGGGGGTGGTGCTCACCAAGGACCTGCTGCGCGTGCTGCACGAGCGCGGCGGCTCGGTGGAGGGCCCGTTCGACGTGCGGTCCATCCTGCGCCCCGCCTACTTCGTTCCCGACACCAAGCCGGTGGACGAACTGCTGTCGGAGCTGCGGCGGCAGGCGGTGCACGTGGCCATCGTGCTGGACGAGTTCGGCGGCACCTACGGGCTGGTGACGCTGGAGGACCTGCTGGAAGAGATCGTCGGCGAGATCAACGACGAGTTCGACGAGGTGGAGCCGGAGTTCGAGTCCACCCCCGAGGGCGACGTGCTGATCGACGGCGGCGTGCTGATCAGCGACGTGAACGAGCGCTTCGGCCTGCGCATCCCCGAGGAGGAGTTCGATACGGTGGGCGGATTCGTGTTCGGCAGCCTGGGGCGCGTCCCCGAGCGCGGCGACGCCGTGTCGGTCATGTCGCCCGACGGGGAGATGGAGCTGCGGGTGGAAGAGACGGACGAGCGGCGCGTGAGCCTGCTGCGCCTTACCCGCCCCGCGACCGTTCCCCCCGATTCCGGCGAGTGATTCCGGCTTCGGCGCTCATCGCCGATCCTGGAAAAGATTGGGGGGTACAGAGATACAGACAAAGGCCAGAGATACAGGGGAAACCGATCTCCCTCTGTATTTCTGGCTGTTGTCTGTATCTCTGTACCCCTCGCCGTTCGTCTCTGGAGGCCGGACCCGCCTCAGAGGCCGGCGGAGTACGCGGAGCCGGCGGCGGCGCGGGGCGTTTCCACGGGAGTCGCCAGCTCCTCGATGAAGAGCACGGCGTCCTGGTTGAGCACGATGTAGCCGAACACGTGCCCGCTCTGCAGGCACCGCGCGTTGGTGACGGAGATGTAGCCCTTGAGCGTGGACAGGTGGTCCGCCAGGCGGCTCCCCGGCGAGCGGTGCAGGTCGCCCTCCACCACGCGGCCGCCCGTGAGGTGAAAGCGGTGCGGCCGCGGGCGCTTGTTGCCCACCATGGAGGGCGTGCCCGGGGCGATGGGGCGGGGGGCGAGCGTGGGCGTGGCGCGTGCGATCATCAGGACCCCTGCAGGGAAATGTTGGTGCGGGATGGAAGTGGCTTCCGGCAGGGCAAGCGGGGGACCACGGCCTTCATCCATCGCAACTGTCAGGGG
>DASQBH010001430.1:0-4341 GCA_035635315.1 Longimicrobium sp. | reverse complement strand
GACGTTCACGTGGACGCGGTGGTCGCGAGCGAGCGCCAGCGCACGCAGCTGACGGCGCGGCCGTTGACGGAAGCGCGCGGGCTCGTGCCGGAGATCGTCGGGCTGGGCGCGGGGCACGTGGACTCGGTGGCGGCGGCGGTGCGGCGGCACGCGGGGCACACGGTGCTGGTCGTCGGGCACAGCAACACGGTGCCGGCCATCGTGCACGCGCTGGGCGGGCCGCGGCTGCCGGACCTGTGCGAGCCGCAGTTCTCCCACCTGTTCGTCGTCGTCCTCAAGCCCGGCGCCGAGCCCCGCGTGGATCACCGCACCTACGGCGCCCCCGACCCCGCCGGCGCCGACGTCTGCCCCGCGCACTAGAAGAGAATTCAGCCAAAGCGTTGATTTCCTGAGGGAGCGCCGCGCGAAACCTGAACCTGCACCAGGCTCTGCGCGCGACCGAAGGATCTCGTCGGCTGCACTGTGGGGCCGGCTTCCGCGATGGGAAGCCGGCCCCACAATTTTGCCGGCGAGGTCCTTCGGTCGCGCGCATATTCTTGTGTAACTTCTTGCTACGCGTGGTGCGCTCCCTCAGGAAGTCACCGCTTTTTCTGATGCTCCCATGTCCAACCCCGTCTCGAGGCGATCATCGCTCTCGACGCGGTCCGCGTCACCGCGCGTCGATGATGTCGCCCGTATCCACCTGCCCGTTGGGCGCCTCGATCCACCCCGTCCCGCGGCGCACGCGCACGCCGGGAAAGTACGCCGGCATCCCCTCGGCCCCGTGCTCCACGCCGGTCATCAGCTGGTAGTGCAGGTGCGGAAAGAGCGAGCTCCCCGACGAGCCGATGCGTCCCACCACCTGCCCCTGCCGCACCTGGTCGCCCGGGCGGACGGGGACGGAGCCCTGCTGCAGGTGCGCCAGGATGCTCAACTCGCCGCCGCCGTGGTCGATCACCACGTGGTTTCCGTACAGCACCAGCTCGCTGGCGCACAGCCCCGCCAGGTCGAACTCGCCGTTGTCGGGCTCTGCGCCGGTGGCGGCCACCACGCGCCCCGCCGCCGGCGCCGTCACCTCCGCCCCAAAGCCGTACCACTGCGCGTGCGACTCGCCATCACCCGAATGCAGGCTGTCGCCCGGCCCCAGCAGCACGAAGTCGAAGCTGTAGCGCCCGGCGTTGCTGGTGATGCAGTGCTGCCGCAGCAGGGGATGTGCGACGTCGAACCGCCGGTGGTGCGAGTAGAAGTCGTGCCCATCCCACACCAGCACGCGCCCGCGCACCGGCATGGCCAGCGCCGACTTCGGCTGATACGGACGGGGCTCCACCGTCACCGCGACCACGGAGGAGGAGGCGTCTTCCACGCCTCGTGGACGGAACTCGATCTCGTACCGCAGCCGCGCCAGCTGCACCTCGCGCGGAAACTCGAAGAAGGGGTTGAAGATCATCCCCTCCGCGCCGGGCGCGAAGGTGCGCATGGGCAGCAGCGTAAGCGCGCTGGGGCTGGGGCCGTTCTCGTTGATCAGCTTGCGCAGCTGCAGCCCGCCGGCCTCGTCGTAGACCGACAGCTCGACCCGCGTGACGTCCAGCGTGTCCGCACCGCCGTTGCGCACCACGAAGTCGAAGTTCAGGTACTGCGCCGCGCCTTGCTCGATCCACACCGGGGCGGGCGCCACGCGTACCTGCACCGCGGGCGTGTCGGACGGAGCGGGCGCCGCGAGGGCGGCCAGCAGCAGAAGCGAGAGCATGGGGATGGCCGGGTCGGGTGGATGATGGGTTCCGAGGCGGCGGCGTACGGCGGGTGAGCGCGCCGCGTTTCATCCGTTACGATCCACGGAGTTGCGCGGGGGGCCGCAAAGGGCCAGAATGCAGGTCGCAACTTCTTGTGGAGGATGAGGATGGAGAATCAGCGCGAAGTCGCCACGCTGGCCGGCGGGTGCTTCTGGTGCCTGGAGGCGGTGTTCGACCAGCTGCGGGGCGTGGAGAGCGTGGTGAGCGGATACACCGGCGGCCACGTGGCCAATCCGTCGTACGATGCCGTGTGCTCGGGGACCACGGGGCACGCCGAGGTGGTGCAGATCACCTTCGATCCCGCCCAGGTCTCGTATCGCGAGCTGCTGGAGGTGTTCTTTACCATCCACGACCCCACCACGCTCAACCGCCAGGGCGCCGACGTGGGGACCCAGTACCGCTCGGCCATCTTCTATCACGGCGACGAGCAGCGCGACACCGCCCGCGAGGTCATCCGCGACCTGGAGGCCGAGGGCGTGTGGGAGAACCCCATCGTCACGCAGGTGGAGCCGATCACCGACTTCTACCCGGCCGAGCAGTACCACCAGGAGTACTACGAGCGCAACCCGCGCCAGGGCTACTGCCAGGTGGTGATCGCGCCCAAGGTGAGCCACTTTCGCAGCAAGTACCTGGCGAAGCTCAAGCGGTAGGGGCCGGCGAGCCTCGGTTCCGAATCCGCAAAGACGGATTACGAGGAGGATGTGAAACACCGAAATCCGCCAGGCACTGGATTGGGACGATCGGTGTCATTCTGAGTCCAACACCAGCCTTCGGCAGACCCAGATGGGCATGAAAAAGCAGATCTAGCCGATCCGCACAACTGGACAGAGGCTACTTTTTTCTATTCAGGGAGGCGCCGCGCGTAACCCTCCTCTCGCTGGAGAGCCTGGCGCCGACCGAAGAATCTTTATCGGATACGGGCGGCCTCTCGCGTGGAAACCCAACGTAGCCGACAGGACCATGCGCCCATCGTAAAGATCCTTCGGTCGGCGCACCGGGCAATCGCGCGACTGGACAGAGAGGTGCGCGCGCCTCCCTCAGGATGACACCGTTGGCCGAATCGTATCCGATTCCTTTTGTTCGGATACGGAATCCTGTCACTCCCCCCGCGCCGCCTCTTCCTGCGCAACGATCAGCGCCAGCGATCCCTGCGCGGCGAGCGGCGCGGGAAGGCCGTCGATGCTGCGGGCGTTCTTCTCCTGCCGGTACTCCACGAGCCGCGCCTCGCCCTTGTTGAGCGCCCAGCGGTGCAGCGTGTCGCGGTCGCCCACCCGCTCCATCCGCGGCACCGCGAAGCCGCACGACGTCTGCACCCGGTGCACGTCCACGGTGATGATCTGCCGGACGCCGGGGTGGTCGGGAAAGAGCGGGCGCAGCTCGTCCCATTCCGCCTGGCCGGACAGCACGGTGGCGCCGCGTCCGTACAGGCGCAGGATGAGGGGCGGGCCCTGGAACGCGCAGAACATCACCGTGATGCGCCCGTTCTGCGCCAGGTGCGCCGACGTCTCGTTGCCGCTCCCCGTCAGGTCCAGGTACGCCACGCGGTGCGGCCCCAGCACCCGCAGGCAGTCCAGCCCCTTGGGCGACAGGTTCACGTGGCCGTCCGCCTGCAGCGGCGCCGTGCCCACGAAAAACAGCGGCTGCGCGGCGATGAACGACCGCAGCTCGTCCGTGATCTCGTCCAGGACCTTTCCCATCGCTCGTCCGCTCTCCGCTCGTGTTTCCGCCATCCGCACGCGGGCGGACGGGTAGAGTCGAGGATCGAATGCCAGGGTTCAAGTGCCGGGATCATTTCCCGACCCATGGCACTCGGCACTCGGCACTTCTTCCGCGAACGTAACCATCCCGCCGCGCTGAAAACAGAAGGTTTGACACCCGGCCGCCCAGCAGCTACATTGATTGAGAATCGTTCTCAATCTCTTCGGGGCGCTGGATGATACAGGCGACGCAGAGCGCGGCGGCGGCGCAGGACACGCTGCGGCACATCAGCGAGACGGAGCGCGGCGAGCGCGCGCGGCGCGCCGCCGCGGGCGCGCTGGTGCTGCGCGTCGTGGAGCTGTCCGTGCGCGGCGCGCCCGACGAGTTCACGCTGCGCCGCGCCCGCGCCGAGGTGGAGCGGCTGGAGAAGAGCGCCGAAAAGAGCATCCTGCTGCGCGCCCTGCGCGTGCTGGAAGAGGGCGCGGCCGCCGGGCCGCTCTCCGGCGCGCTCGTTTCCTACGCCTGTGAGCTGGAAAAGACGCGCCGCCTCCCCGAGGCCGACGCCTCCATCACCCTGGCCCTGGCGCTGGACGAGGGAAGCGGGGCCACCGCCCTGCACGCCGCCCGCCTGGCCCGCAAGATGGGCGACCGGCAGCGCGCGCTGGTGCTGTACTGCGCCGCGCGCGATCTGGACGGCGGCGACGGGCAGATCGCCCGTCTGGCGGCGGTGGGAGAGGCCGTGGTGTCGGACGACGGCGTGCGGATGCTGGGCCGCGTCATCCGCCGCGCCCTTCGCGCCGGCGACGCCGAGGCGGCCGCCGTGGGGCTGGAGGAGCGCGCCGCCCTGCGCCGCGCCGCCGGCGACCGGCGGGGC
>DASQBH010001429.1:0-3296 GCA_035635315.1 Longimicrobium sp. | reverse complement strand
GGATCGACACCCCGCGCCACGCCGCGCCGCTGACGCGGGGGACGCCGGGCGTGTTCCAGGGCTCGTACTCGTACCTGCTGCAGGACGGGGGCGGGCGGGTGGCGCACGCGCACTCCGTCTCCGCGGGGCTGGACTACCCCGGCGTGGGCCCCGAGCACTCGTTCCTCAAGGACAGCGGCCGCGCCACCTACGCGGCCGTGAGCGATGCCGAGGCGCTGGAGGCGTTCGGAAAGCTGGCGCGGCTGGAGGGGATCATCCCCGCGCTGGAGAGCGCCCACGCCATCGCCTTCGTGCTGCGCGAGGGGGCGCGCTGGAAGGACCGCGGCCCCGTGCTGGTGTGCCTGAGCGGGCGCGGCGACAAGGACGTGGCCCAGGTGGCCGAGATGACCGGCGCCCGCTGACCCTGCAGCCCACCCGCCCCACCGGATGAACGCCACCGCCCTGCACCTGGTGCCCGCCGAGCCCGACGCCCCTCCCGGGGGCGACGCGGCCACGCGCGCGGAGGTGCAGGAGGTGGTGCGCGGCTTTACCCGCGCCCTGCGGACCCACCTTCTGTACGAGGGCCCCTCCCCGGCGCTGGACAAGTTCGTGGAGTCGCTGCGGGCGCGGATGGCCGGGCTGTGGGAGCGGCTGCCGCACCTGAACGTGCAGGTGGAGGAGGCCGAGATCCAGTGGGAGGGGATCGCCGTCTTTTCCGCGGCGGAGGAGCGCGAGAACCTGGCGTTCCTGCTGTACAAGGACGGCGTGCGCGAGCTGAGCTTCATGCCCGGCTTCGAGGGCGACGACCTGGACGCGTTCCTGGGGATCCTGGCTCGCATCCACCGCCTCAAGCTGGACGAGGAGGACCTGCTCACCCTGCTGTGGGACCACGACTGGGGCCACTTCCGCTACCGGTACGTGGAGCCGCTCAGCGAGGGCGTCAAGCTTCCCGAGGGGGCCGCGTCCGCCCCGGCCGCCATCACCTCCCCGGCGCAGGACCCCGAGCCGCTGGCGGCCACGGTCAGCACCGAGGACTTTCGCGAGGCGCTGTACTTCCTGGACGAGGGGGAGATGCGGCGGCTGGAGGCGGAGGTGCGGCGGGAGATGGAGCGCGACCTGTGGACGGACGTGCTCAACGCGCTCTTCGACCGGCTGGAGGACGGCAAGCCGGAGCGGCAGACGCAGGTGGTCTCCATCGCCGGCGACCTGCTTCCCACGCTGCTGGGCGCGGGGCGGCTGGACAAGGCGGCGTACATGCTGGGCGAGCTGGTGGGCGTGGCCACCTCCGGGCGCAAGCTGCCGGGCTCCGTCTTCAAGGCCCTGCGCGCCCTCTTCGACCAGCTGGCCAGGCCCGAGACGGTGGCGGAGCTGGTGCGCATCGTCGAAGAGGCGGGCGACTCCGTCTCGCGCGAGCACCTGGGCGCGCTGCTGGGCTTTTTTCCCCCCGAGTCGCTGGGCCCCCTGCTGCGCGCGGGGGAGAGCAGCGCCTCGGAGACGGCGCGCGCGGCGCTGATGGGCGCGGCGGAGCGGCTGGCGGCGCCCAACCCCGCCACGCTGCGCACCTTCGCGCAGGACGCCGACCCCGCGGTGGCGGCCGGCGCCGCGCGGCTGGTCGGCCGGTTGCGCGTGGTGGAGGCGGGGCCGGACGTGGCGCGGCTGCTCGGCCGGCCGGAGGCGAAGGTGCGCGTGGCGGCGGTGGAATCGCTGGCGGAGCTGCGGTCGCCGACCGCCAGCGGCGCGCTGGAGCCGGCGCTGGACGACGAGGACCGCGAGGTGCGGGTGGCGGCCGCGCGGGCGCTGGCCGCGCTGCGCTGGTCCGCCGCGCGCCCGCGGCTCGAAGCCGCGCTGGACAGCAAGCGGCTGCGCGAGGCGGAGCTTACGGAGCGCATCGCCTTCTTCGAGGCGTACGGCGGGCTGGCGGGGGCGGAGGGAGTGGCGCTGCTGGGCCGCGTCCTGAACGGCAAGAGCTGGCTGGGGCGGCGCGAGACGGGGGAGATGCGCGCCTGCGCCGCCCTGGGGCTGGGCCGCATCCGCCATCCCAACGCGGAAAAGGCGCTCGCCACCGCCGCGGCGGACCCCGATCCCGTGGTCCGCAGCGCCGTGGGCCGCGCCCTCCGGACGGTGCGCCAGTGAGCACGCAGACGCCTCCCGCCCCGGCCCCCGAGCCGCGCGCGCACCCCGGCGTGGTGAGCGCCGACGACCGCGGGCTGCAGAAGCGCGGCCGCGACCTGCTGTTCGCCATCGCCACGGCGCTGCGTTCGCTGCAGCTGTACCCGCTGGAGAACCAGACCGTCGTCACCGCGCTGGCGGAGCTGGACTTCATCACCCAGGAGCTGCTGGCGGCCGAGGAGCAGATCACCATCCGCTTCGTGGGCGACTTCTTCTTCGTCAACGACCTGCGGCTGCGCGTGGACCTGCAGAGCTACGCCACCTACGGCACCGTGGGGCGCGCGCTGGCCCGCCACGGGATCGGCGAGCTGGAGGTGTTCCGCGGTGCCACCGTCCCCGAGTGGACGGCGCTGCTGGCGCTGGTGAACGCCGAGCCGGACCCGGAAGACCGCTTCGGCGCCTTTCTGGAGCGGCTGGGGCGCACGGCCGTCCTCCATCTCGCGGTCGGGCCGGACCGGGAGAGCGAGCCGGACATGCGCGACGAGGAGTCGCGCCGCATGGCCAAGCGCGCCTACGCCCAGACCGTCGCCGTGGCCCGCGAGGTGATGGGGGGGATGCGGATGGGGAAGGGGGTGAGCCTGCGCCCCGTGAAGCGCGCCGTGCAGTCCATCGTGGACCAGGTGCTTTCGAACGAGACCTCCATCATCGGCCTTACCGCCCTGCGCGACTACGACGAGTACACCTTCACCCACTCGGTGAACGTGTGCATCTTCTCCGTCGCGCTGGGCAAGAAGCTGGGGCTGAACAAGCACCAGCTGTACGAGCTGGGGCTGGGCGCGCTGCTGCACGACGTGGGCAAGGCGCGCATGCCGCTGGAGCTCATCAACAAGACCGGCCCGCTCACCCAGGAGGAGTTCGAGGTGCTGCAGGAGCACCCGGCGGAGGGGCTGCTGTCGATGTTCGACATGCGCGGCCTGGCCGAGCTTCCCCTGCGCGCCATGCTGATGGCGTACGAGCACCACATGAAGGTGGACCAGACCGGCTACCCGGTCAGCGCCCGCCCCCGCGACCCCACCCTCTTCGGGCGGATCGTGGCGGTGGCGGACGGATTCGACGCGGCGACGACCAAGCGCAGCTACCAGGCGCAGCCGTGGACGCCGGACCGGGTGCTCAAGGAGATGCGCGACAACCCCGCGCGCGGCTTCGAC
>DASQBH010001428.1:0-5302 GCA_035635315.1 Longimicrobium sp. | reverse complement strand
CTGGACGTGCCGGACCTGCTCCTCTCCTTTCTTCCCACGAACCCGTTCGCGGACCTGGCCGGCTCGCGCCCCACGTCGCTCATCGCCGTCGTCGTGTTCGCGTCGCTGCTGGGGATCGCGGCGCTGGCCCTGCGCCGCGAGAATCCGCAGACGGGCGGCCGGGTGATCGCCGCCATCGCGGACGTGCAGGCGCTGGTGACGCGGCTGGTGCGGATGGTCATCCGCCTGACGCCGTACGGGGTGCTGGCGCTCATGACGCGCGTGGTCGCCACGTCCAACCCGGCGGACATCCTGGGGTTGATGCGCTTCGTGCTGGCATCGTACCTGGGGCTGGCGCTCATCCTGGTGGCGCACGGGGCGCTGCTGGCGCTGACGGGGATCAACCCCGTGCGTCATTTCCGCGAGGTGTGGCCGGTGCTCACCTTCGCCTTTTCGTCCCGCAGCAGCGCGGCCACCATCCCGCTGAACGTGGAGGCGCAGACCAGCCGCCTGGGCGTGCCGCCCGCCATCGCCAACTTCGCCGCCAGCTTTGGCGCCACCATCGGGCAGAACGGGTGCGCGGGCCTGTATCCCGCCATGCTGGCGATGATGATCGCGCCCAGCGTGGGCATCGACCCCACGGCGCCGCGGTTCCTGGCCACGCTGGTGCTGGTGGTTACGCTGGGCTCGTTCGGCATCGCGGGGGTGGGGGGAGGCGCCACCTTCGCTGCCATCGTGGTGCTTTCCACGCTGGACCTGCCGATCGCGCTGGCGGGGCTGCTGATCTCCATCGAGCCGCTGATCGACATGGGCCGCACGGCGGTGAACGTGAGCGGCGCCATGACGGCCGGCGTGGCCACCAGCCGCATCCTGGGCGAAACGGAGCGGGTCCCGGAGCGCGAGCCGGCCCTCCCCGTGCCCGCTCCGCCCGTGCTGCGCGGCTGGCGCGGGAGTCGTCGGCGCGCGATGACCGGCTGAACGGCCCGATGCCCACACGGCGCCGGCGGGGTGACCGGGCGATGGACTTGCCGTCGGCCGTCTTCTGCCCCTGCAGGTAGTACGCGGCCGCCAGCCCCGCGATGCCGCCCCCGATGATCGCGACCGTCTTTACCTCCGCCATTCTCCCTCCGTGCAGTGAAATCGGGATGGATTGTCTGCTCTCCACGCCCGCCCATCGTGCGTTTTTCGTCCTCCGCCCCTGGACCGGCGCCGTTTCGCGGCCCGCGGCGGAGAAGCGCGCGGTGCCTCTGCGGCAACCCGGCCGAGATCGCGGATCAGGCAGCTTTGCCGCGCGAACTTGGAACGGTTTCAGGACGGAACGTGCGGAGCTGCCCGACGGTGGATCGCGGGCGCGAAAAGGTAGATTTCGGATCTGCCCGGCGCCAGATTTTTCTGGATTCTGCGATGCCGTGAACGGAGCCGGCGGAGTCCGATCTCCGCTGGCTCCGTTTGCTTTGGGCGGATGCGGCTCCAGGCGGGTTGCGGCACCCAAGGGAAGCCCGGCCTCATTCCGTATTCACTAAAAGAATGATCCTCACACAGAGTCAGCAGAGTCAACAGAGTTTTCTCGTGCCGCGCGACGTATTCCGCAATTCATCGGCACCCTGGCGAGCATCGATGCGGCACGAGGACCGGCTTCGCGAAAGTCGACTCCGTTGACTCTGTTGACTCTGTTGACTCTGTGTGAGACCAGGTCTTTTTCCAGGGGTGAGGTTGCGCGAGGCGGATCGGCGGCGCGCGTACGCACAACTTTCTTGCTCTGGCGCCGGGGCCACGGCATCTATTCCGACGCTTTCATGCTTTCCCCCCCCTCAATGGAGCGACGGACGATGGCGTACGACGAGACGGGCGGCCGGTGGACGCGGCGCAGGTTCCTGGAGGCGATGGCGGTGACGGGCGGGGCGGCGGCGCTCTACCCGCGGAGCGAGGCGGCGGCCTTCGCGGGGCCGGCGCTGAAGGCCGACCCCACGGTGGGGCAGGGGCGCACCGCGGTGGTGCTGGGTGCCGGGGTGGGGGGGATGGCGGCGGCCCTTCACCTGCTGGATTTCGGCTTCGACGTGCGGGTGTACGAGGCGCAGACGCGCACCGGCGGTCGAAGCCTGACCCTTCGCGACGGCGACCGCGTGGTGGAGGTGCGCAACGGCGTGCGCGAGGTGCAGACCTTCCGGATGGACCCCGGGCTGTACTTCAACGCCGGGCCCGGCCGCATCCCCTACCACCACACCGCGATCCTGCGCTGGTGCCAGGAGCTGGGGGTGGAGCTGGAGCCGTACATCATGGAGACGCGCGCCAACCTGTTCCAGACGCCGCTGGCGTTCGACACGGCGCCCGTGTACAACCGGCAGATCGCCAACGACACCCGCGGCTGGCTGGCCGCCCTGCTGTCCAGGGCGGTGCGGGACTCCGCGCTGGACCCCGAGCTGGCGGGCGTGGACAAGGCGCTGCTGCAGTCGCTGCTCAAGTCGTTCGGCGACCTGGGGCCCGGCCAGAGGTACGACGGATCCACCCGCTCCGGCTACCTGGTCCCGCCGGGCGTGGGCACTCCCGGCTACAAGGTGCCGCCGCTGCCCTTTGCGGAGCTGGTGAAGTCCCGGTTCTGGGACCGGCGCTTCTATCAGCCCGAGGACTGGGAGTGGGAGCGCACGCTCTTTCAGCCGCGCGGCGGGATGGACATGATCGAGCGCGCCATGGCGGCCCGGCTGGGAAGCCGGATCCGGCTGGGGCGCGAGGTGGTGCGCGTGGAGACGATCGACACTCCTACGCCGCGGGTTCGCGTGACGCACCGCAACGCCACCACGGGGGTGGGGCAGCTGGAGTACACGGCCGACGTGTGCGTCAGCACCATTCCGCTCCCCATCCTTGCGCGCACGGAGAACAACTTCAGCGCGGACTTCAAGCACGCCATCGGCGCGGTGCCGTTCGCGCCCACGTGCAAGGTGGGGTGGCAGGCGGATGCGCGGTTCTGGGAAGAGGACAACCAGATGTACGGCGGGATCAGCTACATCGACCACCCCATCACCCAGATGTGGTACCCGTCCAGCGGCTTCTTTGAGCGCAAGGGCGTGCTTACCGGCACGTACAACTACAAGGACGACGCCATCTCCTTCGGAAACATGCCCCCCGCCGAGCGGCTGGTGAAGGCCGCCGAGGGCGCCACCCTGCTGCACCCGCAGTTCAACGCCAACGTGCCGCGCGCCAAGGGGATCAGCATCGCCTGGCAGAACGTGCCGTTCCAGGGCGGCGGCTGGGCGGACTGGAAGCCCCAGCAGACGCGCGAGTACACGCGGCTGCTGCACCCCGAGGGCAATTTCTGGGTGGCGGGCGACCAGGTGTCGTACCTTCCCGGCTGGCAGGAGGGCGCCGTGCTCTCCGCGCAGTACGTGGTGGGGAACCTGGCCGGGCCCAGGCTCAGGGTCGGAACGCCCGCGCCGGTGGGCCGCGCCCCCAACTCCGACGCCGTCGTGATCGGCCTGCCGCAGCAGTAGAGCCGAAAACGGAACCCGGAAATACCCTCGTGATTTCCTGAAAGCGTGTTTAGAATCTGGTCTTCAGAAAACCGAGGATTGACTTCCTGAGGGAGCGCGCCTCCGGAACTTGAAGTTGCTCAACCGCGTGCGCGCGATCGAAGGATCTCGTCCCGGCGATTGCGGGGCTGGCCACGCGGCACCGATCCAGCCCCGGGTGCTGCCGGCGAGATCCTTCGGTCGGCGCCAGATTGCTTGCGCAGCAGAGAGTTGGGAGCGGCGCCTCCCTCAGGAAGTCAATCGGTTGGGCTGATTCTTACACACTCTCAGGCTCAGGAAGTCACGCTTTCGTTTCGGGTTTAGCTCAACGGGCGCTGGTGAGGCCTGCCTGGCGAATGCGAACGACCCCGCCGGCATCGCGCCGGCGGGGTCGTCTGCGTCCTGTGGACGTCGGGAAGGCTCAGTCCGCGGCGGCGCCCGCCGCCATCAGCTCGTCGGCGTTGTCTTCCGTGGGCTGGAGCGTGTCCATGAAGCTGCTGACGGAGAACACGGCGTTCCCCGGGCCCGGCGGGCCGTAGCCGGGAGGCGGCTGCAGGCCGTGCTTCTCCAGCGTCTCGCGGTAGACCTCCAGCAGGCGGATGTGGTACTCCAGCGGTGCGCCCTCGGGGTTGTCCTTGCCCAGCGGCGTGGCCGGCTCGGGGCACCAGGTGGTGAACCGCGGCGTCACCCCGCGCGACATGAAGTAGTCCAGCCCCTCCGCCGTGGAGCGGATCGCCTCGTCCACCGTCTGGAACCCGAACGGCTGCGCCATCTCCACGCCGGCCACGAAGTTGGGGATCACGTAGCGCGCCCCGAACACCTCCGCCGCGTCGAAGATGCGCCGGTGCCACTCCTCGCGCCCCACGTAGCGCTCCTTGCCGGGGCAGATGATCTCGAACAGCCGCTTGTCCCACACCTCGTAGTTGGGGTGGTAGATGCGGATGCCGTAGTCCTTGAAGCGCTGCACGTCTTCCTTGGGCAGCGCCTGCGCCACCACCTTGCCGATCCACCGGCCCGGAAAGCGGTCCTCGATGGCCTCGGCGTAGCGGCCGTAGAAGTCCGCCTCCGCGTATCCATCCACCTTGCTGGTCACGCTGCCGCCCGTGAGGGTGTAGGCGTGGCTGGTGCGGGCCGTGTCGAACCGGTCGATGATGGCCAGCGCCTCCAGCACCTCGTCGATGGGCTTGATGCCGGTGTACGGCCGGCCCGCCTGCTTGTGCTGGCGCCAGTTGTGATTGATGTCGCAGTACTGGCACTCCTCCTTGGCGCCAAAGTACTGGCACATGCGGAATACGGTCAGGTAGATGAGGTACCCCCACTGGATGGTGGGCGCGATCTCCATCACCTGCTTGCCGTTGCTGAGCGGGTGCCGGTAGTACTCGGGCATGGGCGGCAGCCCCGCGTCGGCGATCACGCGGCCGTCCAGCGACAGCGTGAGCGTGCCGCCCTCGCCCCGTGCCACGCGGTACGGGCTGTCGGGGTTCACGCGCACGGAGACGATGGTGCGCCGCAGCCCGTACGGCCCGCCGGTGAGCGCCAGCTCCTCGGGCGGCCGGCGCTTCGCGGCGTTCCCCAGCTGCGCCAGCGGCTTCTGGTCGAAGCTGAAGATGAAGTACGACTTGGGCTTTACCTCGCCCTCCAGGTTGTCCGTAAGCGCGGAGTCGTCGAACGACATCCCGGTGCGCAGCAGGTCTTCCTTGAAGACCGCTTCACGGGGGATGTGGGGAAAGCGGGCCATGAGCCCTTCGACCAGCGCGGTGCGATTCTCCATGTATGCTTCAGCGCCCTTCGTGACGCGTCCGAGGTGAATGCAGCGCCTG
>DASQBH010001427.1:0-4095 GCA_035635315.1 Longimicrobium sp. | reverse complement strand
CGAACATCATGCAGCAGAGCCCAACGCCGATGATCTCACCGACGAAGGGGGTCACGAACAGGAACCGCCCGATCGTCATGTCGAAGAAGTCGTAGGCCATGCACACGAGCAGCTTGAGAAACCACATGTCTGTCCTCCCGGCTCAGTTCAGGATGATCTTCTGCCTCGCAGATCACTGTCGGGCTGGCGCCACGGGTTTCCCGGCGCGACGCGGGAACCGGCACCTCTCACGCAGCGCTGAACGGTGAGGACGCAGAGAACCGCATCGGTTCTCCGCGTCCTCATCCTTTGTCATTGCTCTTGGCCCGCGCACGGGGCAGATTGCGAAACCGAAGGGGCGGCGGATGCGTAGCCACAGGCAGAGCACATCCCCCCGAACTGCACCGGGCGGCACGACGGTTGCCGACCGGTTCCGTTTCATCCAAGGCGAGGCCCCGATGCACGACGTTCTTCGCGACCGCATTCTGCGCCACCTGGAGTCGCTGCCCGAAGTGCAGCAGTACCAGGTGCTGGACTACATCGAGTTCCTGTCGTCCAAGTACAACCGCTCCGTGCGGCAGCCGGGGGGCGTGCAGCGCTTTGGCGAGCTGCTGGAGGACAAGATGCGCGCGCAGGGCGTGGCCCTGGGCACCATCCGCGGCGCGCTGGGCGTGGTGGGAACGGCGGGGCGCGTGGTGAGCGGCATTACCGAGGCGGGGCGCACGGTGCTGCGCGAGGTGGAGAACGTGGTGCTCCCGCGCGAGACGGGCAACGGCGCGCCGCAGCTTCCGCCGGGCGGCATTCACCCGCCCGACGGCGACCCGCGCGGGCCTCAGCCGTAGGCAGCAACCTGAACGGAAGGCTTTCGTGCACTACAGCGACGACGAGCAGCCCCCCCGCCGCAACCGTTCGGCGGCGGAAGACGACGAGCTGGTGGGCCCGCGCCGCGGCGGCCCCCGTCCCCGTCCGGGCGACGAGGACGACGAGGACCTGGTAGGGCCGCGGCGGGGCGGGGGAGGCCGGGGGGCAACGGCGGATGCGGAGGACGGCCACGAGAGGGGTGGCCGCGCCCGCCGCAGCATCCTGGACGACGACGAGGACGACCTGGAGCCGCGGCCGAGCTTCCGGCCGCGGGGGCCCACCCGGCGCAAGGTGGACCGTGACGGCGCGTCGCTGATGTCGATGGTGCGCGACGTCCCCGCTTTCCTCAAGCTGCTGGCGCGCCTGGCCACCGACCCGCGGGTGTCCAAGGTGGACAAGGCCATCGTGGCCGCCACGCTGGTCTACCTGGTGAGCCCCATCGACCTGGTGCCGGACTGGGTGGTGCCGGTGGTGGGGCAGATCGAGGACATCTACCTGCTCGCCCTGGCGCTCAGCCGCCTGGTGAACAACGCGGGGATGGAGGTGCTGGAGGACCACTGGGAAGGCGATCCCGGCACGCTGGAAGCCGCGCTCGGCGCTCTGAACGGCGCCGCCGCACTCCTCCCCGGCCCCATCCGCTCCCTGCTGGGCCAGCGCGGCTGATACCGAATCCGGAAAAGCGTTGTACCCCCAATCTTTTTCAGGATCTGGTATGAGGATGAGGGAATCCGCATCGGAAAACAGACGAGGGTGCCGTGAGCGAATCACGGCACCCTCGTCGCTTACCACCGCTTCCTTCAGCCGAATTCGGCGGAGGTCATCGCGGCTGCTTCTTCGCGGCAGAGCTCGATCGTGCGCTGCATCACCGTGTCGTCGATTTCGATGAACAGCGTGTACGGCAGCCGTGCCACGACCGTCCGTCCGCGCGCCTTTCCGACTGCCGTTCCCACCAGCGACGGGTCCAGCCCCGGATCGGTTTCCATCAGATCCACGACCAGATCGCGGAAACGCCGCCGGATCTCGGATTCGTCCGGCGGAGTCCCATCGCCTGCCGGACGGGTAAGGATCGCGTACAGGTCCACGTAATCGCGCGGCTCGTACCGGTCGCAGATCGCGTGGAGCTTGCCCGCGCAGAGGTCGCGATAGGAGGAGACGCGGATTCCTTCCGCGGCGACATCCCTTTCCTCCAGGTGGAACGGTGACGCGGCTGCGAAATCCAGCTGCACCTCGAGGTCCGCCTGCGGGTCGCGGGCAATGAACTGCGCGAAACCCATGCTACGCGCCCTCGTCGCCCGCATCTCGAACCCCCGCTCTTCTGCTACCTCACGCACCACCTCCGCGAATGCTGCGGCGTTCACCTGGTAATCGGCGAAGAAGTCGAGATCCTTGGACACACGGTGGCCGAGATGGAACGCGGCCAGCGCCGTTCCTCCGTCGAGCCTCAGGTTCGGGGCTCCATACCGCGCATCCGCTTCGGCAACGACGGCCATCAGGCGAACGTGCGTGGAAGTAACGACCCGCCGGTCCGCGTGCAGCAGGGCAGTCTCTCAGGCGTGGAGGTTCAGGGGCTGCCGCTCGGCGATCTTCTTCAGAACGAGCGACCAGAAATCACGGATGTTCGCCGGAAGCTCCAGGTGGCCGATCTCCCGCGCGAGCACGTCCATCCGCACCAGCTTCTTCACGTGGGAGAGATTTCCCTCGCGCAGGACGCGGGTGATGATGAGCGGATCGTCCCGATCCACCTCCGCATCAGGATCCAGGTCCTGAAAGAGCTCGGGAAAGTCCCGATAGTGATAGACCGTCTGCTCGTCGGTCGCCATGGCGGTGCTCGCGTGTGAAAGTCCCGCGAAAGTTGGTCACGCGGGGGCGGATCGGCAATCCTCCTGCCGTCAGCGCGCCGGCTCAGGCTCCGGCTGGACGACGTAGAGGCGTTCGTAGCCTTCGTGCGGCAGGTCGGCCAGGGCGGCGCGGAAGGCTTCGTGGCTGCGCTGCACCACGTCGGGCGGCACCTGGCGCTCGCGCCGGCCCTGGCGTGCCAGGCAGGTCTCCAGCGGCACGTCGAAGGCGACGGCCACCATCGGCCGGCCGCGGGCGACGGCGATCTGGCGCAGCTTCTGGCGGCTCCACGGCGTCAGGTTGGTCGCGTCCGCCACCGTGGTGCGGCCGTGCGTGAGCCGGGCACGCAGCAGGGCGTAGAAGACGGCGAAGGCCGCGCGGCTCACCTCCTGGTTCGCCGCGTCGTCCGCGACCAGGCGCCGGCACTCGTCGGACGACACGATCTCCGTCTCGCGGAACCGCCGGCGGGCAAAGGTGCTCTTGCCGCACCCCTGCGGCCCCACCAGCACCACCAGCGCGCCGGGCGGGATCTCCATCCCCTCCGCGTCCCCTTCGCCGACGCGCTCGGCGGCGGTCAGGGGCAGCGGGGACTGTAGTAGCGTTTCAGCCATGCGCTCAGCCCGTCCAGCCCGGGAAACAGCACGCGCTCGGTGACGTTGGCCTGGTCCAGCTTGTCGCGCACCTCCCACTTGAGCTCCGCGGGGATCACGATCCGCCGCACCAGCTCCGGGTGCGCCCGGAGCCAGTCCTCCAGGTGCGACTCGGGGCACGACATCACCGAAAAGAGGGCGAACTGGTTGACGATGCGGTCGTCCAGCGACGGAGGCTCGAAGAACAGGGCGAACGGCTCGTCGTCCAGCGAGTCGAACTCCTCCAGCGTCCGCGCCCGGCGCGTGAGCATCTCCACGGTGAACACGTCCGCCGACTCGGCCTCCATCTCCTCCCGCAGCGGCCTGGGCAGCAGCGCGTGCGCCCGGACGAAGTCCACGGTCCAGATGACAGCGTCGTGCTCGAACTCGCGCAGGCGCGCGGTGGCAAAGTGCATGGCCACCTGCGGCGAGAAGGTCCAGTCCAGCAGCCGCGTGGGAAGCCCGTGGTGCTGCGCCACGGCCAGCCAGTTCCACACCGAGTCGGTCTGCACGTCGCTGCGGCGCGCGTACTTGCGAAAGTTGCGCAGCAGGTGCTGCTCCATCTGCCCGTAGGCGCCGCCCAGCCGCGACAGGCTGGTGGTGAGCGGGTACCCGGCGCTGGACACCCCGCGAAACGCGTGGGTGGAGCGGATGCGCCCGATGTGCGGGTTGAACGAGTCGCCGTAGAGCTGCTCGTTCAGCTCGTTCCAGTTCGATACCCTGATCTCCGTCATCCGCCCCCTGCGTCTGCGTCCGTCTCTCGTCCGCCTCCCCGCGTCACCCGTTCCCC
>DASQBH010001426.1:0-2982 GCA_035635315.1 Longimicrobium sp. | reverse complement strand
CCAGCTGAGCGTGTACCTGCGCCTGCTGGACGTGCCGCTGCCGGCCATGTACGGCCCCAGCGCCGACGAGCAGCCCACCTTCGGCTGACGGCGCGGCGCGCTACATCGCGCAGCAGCAGAGGGTCGTCGCGAATCCGCAAGAAGATCGATCTCATACGGAGCAACGGAGCAACGGAGAGAGAGCATGATCTCCGTTCCTCCGTTGCTCCGTATGAAACCCGGTCTTTTGCGGATCTGGTATTACAGGCTGAACTCCGCCCAGACGGCGCCGTGGTCGGAGGCGCTCTCGGTGTAGTGGGTGACGGTGCTGAACGGCTGCACCGCCCCACCACTGAACTTCTGCACGTCGAAGATGCCGCGCCGCTCCACCCCCGCCGCGGTGAACGCCTCCCGGAGCGGATCGCTGACCAGCAGGTAGTCGATCTGCTCGTTCTTCTTGTAGTGGTACGTCCAGCGGTCGGCCTTGTCGGGAAACTGCAGGGCCAGCACGTCGTGCAGCCGCGGCACGTTGCGCAGCGGACGCAGCGGGGCGCTGGTGGGCGTGTCGTTCAGGTCACCCGCGACGACGACCATCTGCGTGCGCAGGTCGTACGATTGGAGGATCTCGGCCACGCGCTGCGCCTGCCGCTTGCGCCGCGCGTTGCTGGTGGCCTGCGCGCCGTATCCCTTGCTCTTGAAGTGGTTGAGCAGGATCCACAGGCTCGCCCCACCGGGCAGCTCCACCTCCAGCTCCAGGCAGTCTCGGGAAAAGATCTCGCTGCTCCCGTCGCGGTCGTCCACGTGGCTGCGCAGCCGGCGGATGGGAAAGCGGCTGGCCAGCGCCACGTCGATGCCGCGGTTGTCGTTGCCGTCGATGAGCATCAGGTGGTGGTAGTTGCGAAACGAGCCGGTGCGGGGCAGGCGCTCCACGCAGAAGTGCTTGAGGATGGGGCGGCTTTCCACCTCGATCAGGCAGCACACGTCCGCGTTTACCGATCGAATGACGCGCGCGGTGTTGGCCCGGGCCACCTCGTTGAACTTTTCGCGCTTGAAGTCGATGAACCCGCCCCACTCCAGCACCCCGTCGGCCACCACGTTCTTCTTGTAGCGGTCGAACAGCTTGCCGCGCACCTCCACGACCTCGATGTACTCCTTGAGCGCGTGGTACAGATGCAGGATGCGCGGCTTGTCGTACTCCTTTTTCTTGAGCTCGGCGCGCAGCTCGCCGATCCGGGCCAGCACGTCGTCGCCCACTGCGTTGTCGTCGAAGTTCAGGACCCGGGCGCGGGAAAAGAGGTTCTCCACGTTGAACGAAAGGAGCTTGAGGGGAGTTGCCATGGCGCGCGCTCCATCAAGGGGGGATGGTGGAATGGCGGTGAGGGGCGAAAGGCGAAAGATTCCGGCGTCCCGTTCCACGATAGACGGGGGTGGGCGGGGGAGCAACGATCATCATCATCTCCACGACCTGACGGAAAACAGCCGTGCCGCAGCCTTCCCTCATCCGTGTCCTCTTTGTCTGCCTGGGCAACATCTGCCGCTCGCCGCTGGCGGAGGCGGTGTTCCGGCACCAGGTGCGCGAGCGCGGCCTGGCCGACCGCTTCGAGATCGACTCCGCCGGCACCAGCGGCTACCACCGCGGCAGCCCGCCCGACGCGCGATCGACGGAGACGGCGCGACGCCGCGGGATCGAGCTCACCGGCCGCAGCCGCTCCGTGATCGCCGCGGACCTGAACGCATTCGACTACGTGATCGCGATGGATGCGGAGAACGAGGCGGCGCTGCGCGACCTGCTGCGCGCGTCCGGCGGATCCGCGCGCGTGCACCGGCTGCGCGAGTGGGATCCGCAGCCCGGCGACGGCGACGTGCCGGACCCGTACTACGGCGGCCCGCGCGGCTTCGACGACGTGCACGACATCGTGGAGCGCGCGTCGGCGGCGTTCCTGGAGCACGTGGTGCGCGAGCACGGGCTGCAGGGATGATCCCGGACGCCGTCCGCGGCGCGGTACAGGCGCGGCTGGGGCCGGTGCAGGGGGCGGCGCCGGTGTCGGGCGGGTGCATCAACCACGGGATGCGGGTGGAGCTGGCGGACGGGCCGGTGTTCGTGAAGCACAACGCCGACGCGCCCCCCGGCCTGTTCGCGGCGGAGGCGCGGGGGCTGGATGCGCTCCGCGCGGCGGCGGACGGGCTGGTCGTGCCGCGCGTGCTGGCGTGGGCGGAGGCGGAGGGTGGCGCGCCCGCGTGGCTCGCGCTGGAGTGGCTGCAGCCGTCCGCGCGTCCGCCGGACTTCGCGGAGCGGCTGGGGCGCGGGCTGGCGGCGCTGCACCGCGCGGGGCGGACCGACGGGTGGGGGTGGAAGGAGGACAACTTCATCGGCCCGCTGCCGCAGGAGAACGGGCCGGCGGCGTCGTGGGCGGAGTTCTGGCGGACGCGCCGGCTGGAGCCGCAGCTCGACCTCGCTCGCCGCGCGGGACGGATGCCGGGAAAGGCGGCGGAGTGGGGGCGGCTGATGGGCCGGCTGCCGGAGCTGCTGGCCCCCGCGGAGGCGGACGGGCCGTCGCTGCTGCACGGCGACCTGTGGGGCGGCAACGTGCTCGCGGCGCCGGGCGGGCCCGCCCTCATCGACCCCGCCGTGTACCGCGGCCACCGCGAGGCGGACCTGGCGATGACGGAGCTGTTCGGCGGCTTCGGCGGCGGCTTTCTCGCGGCGTACGGCGAGGCGTGGCCGCTGCAGCCGGGGTACCCGGCGCGCCGTGCCGTCTACCAGCTCTGGTACCTGCTGATCCACGTCAACCTGTTCGGCGGCGGCTACGTCACGCAGACCGCCGGCGTGCTGCGCGAGGCGCTCGGCGGCTGAGCATCCTTGCCGTCCTCCAGAAGATCGGCCTCACACGGAGTCAACGGAGTCAACGGAGTTTTCTCGTGCCGGTTCGGCCGGCTCATCAGATCGGGAAAGAGCGCTGGATTCCTGGGACTGAGAGGGTGTTGCCAACCCAGAACCGAAGC
>DASQBH010001425.1:0-4553 GCA_035635315.1 Longimicrobium sp. | reverse complement strand
CGTTCCGGCCCTACTCCAGCGTGAACGGCGGGTACTCGTCGTGGAGCAGCAGCATGTAGGCTTCCACGCGGATGTTCCAGCGCAGCACGCCCACCGCAAAGCGGTACAGGTCTTCGGGGTAGCTGCCGGTAAAGACGATGGCGAACCAGGCCACGACGGTCGCCAGGCACCACACCACCCCCAGAATCCACACCGCCAGCAGGTGCGGGATGGCCAGAAAGATCCGGAACGCCACCGACACCTTGTCGCGCGGCGTCTCCGGCAGGTCCAGCACCAGCTCCACCGGGTAGGGGCCGTCACCAAAGGGCGGATACTCGTCGCGCAGCAGCGCGGTGTAGGCCACGGCGCGCACCCGCCAGCGCAGGTACATCGTCGCCAGGGCGCGCAGCCCCTCGGGGTACTGGCCCGTGAACAGGATGGAGAACCACGCGATCAGCGCGCAGATGCCGGCGACGGCGCCCAGCACGCCGGTGCTGCCCCACTGCAGGCCGGAGTGGTCGCCCGCCCCGGACCACGACAGAAAGACGGCCGCCGGGGCGCCCACCAGCAGCAGGTGGGGAATGGCCAGGATCAGCCGGAACGCGACCGTCGTGCGGTCGCGGATCTCCGGCGCCGGCGCCAGGTGCACGTCCACGGGATGCGTGGTAGGCCGGTCCAGCTCGCTCGCAAGCGTGTTCATCGTCTCCCCCCGGGGCGCGTGCCCCGCCATCAGGTATGTGCCGCACCGGCCCGGACGAGCCGGATCCCTTCCATCATCGGCGCCAGGTACGGCGCCCATCATCCCCCATACGGCGGCAGCCCGCCAAAAGCTTCACGGCGCCTGATCCACACCCCCGGATGTATGCCCCGGATGGGCCCTCTCGCGCCCGCACGCGTGCGCGCGCATCCATACCGTAGCGTTCGATGGGAACCGGGGGCGTCGGGAGGGGGCGTGCACCGGCGCGGGGAAGAGTGCGCCGGCGCGGGTAGGGAGGTTCCCGTCGGGGAGATTTCGATCTCCCGACCTGCGCGGAGCCCGCGGGCGCTATACCTTGGATGCAGGGCGCGCGTGGTGCGCGGCCCAACCCTGGAGGGAGCATGAGGACGATGCCGCAGCCCCGCATCCGCCGCCTGGACAAGGAAGAGTGCGAGCAGATCCTGTCCCGCAACCACGTGGGGCGCATTGCCTACGCGTGGAAGAACCACGTCGACATCCAGCCGCTGCACTACGTGTACGACGGGCAGTGGCTGTACGGCCGCACCTCGCCGGGCACCAAGATGGACGTGACGGGCGACCAGTGGTGGCCGGTTGCGTTCGAGGTGGACGAGGTGGAGGGGGTCTTTCAGTGGCGCAGCGTGGTGGTGCACGGGGGATTCTACGCCATCGACGAGAACGGGCCGGAGTGGGAGGAGGCCAGCTTCAACAGGGGCGTGGACCTGCTGCGCGAACTGATCCCGGAGACGTTCACCCCCGGCGACCCGGTGCCGTTCCGCACGGTGGTCTTTCGCATCGCCGTGCAGGAGATCAGCGGCCGCGAGGCCACGCCGGGCGGGCCGGGGGCCCAGCCGGCCGCCCCGTGAGCGCCTCCGCCGCGTCGGCGGCCGCGCGGGCGGGGCACGAGCCGCCGCCGGGGATCGAGCTGCTGCGCCACTACCTGCGCGACCTGGTGTACGGCGCCAACGACGGCATCATCACCACCTTCGCGGTGGTCAGCGGCGTGGCGGGGGCGTCGCTGGACGCGCGGACGGTGCTCATCCTGGGCGCGGCCAACCTGCTGGCGGACGGCTTTTCGATGGGCGCCAGCAACTACCTGTCGATCCGCTCCGACGAGGCGGTGCGCTCGTCCCGCGGCGAGGAGATCAGCGAGCCGTACCCGCTGCGGCACGGGGTGGCGACCATGGGCGCGTTCGTGCTGGCGGGCGCCGTTCCGCTGATCCCGTACGTGACGGTGGCGCCGGACGCCCGCTTCGGCGTGGCCGTCGTCGCCACGCTGGCCACGCTCTTCGTGGTGGGCGCGCTGCGGTCGGCGGTGACGGCGCTGCGCTGGTGGAAGGCGGGGCTGGAGATGCTGGCCGTGGGCGCGCTGGCGGCCGCCGTCTCATACGGCGTCGGCTGGCTGCTCGCCGGCGTCACGTAAGGGATTCGCCGAATCCGGAAAACAAACAGCTGAGGGTACAGAGGAGCAGAGTCAGCAGAGCTCGGTCCTTGTTGATTCTGATACCAGATCCGCAAAAAGATCGGGTTCATACGGAGCAACGGAGGAACGGAGATCATGCTCCCTCTCCGTTGCTCCGTTGCTCCGTATGCCAATTCTTTTTCAGGATTCGGTATGAGACTCCGTGCAGGCCCGGTTCGTTGTCAGGAATTTCCAGATACTTCGTACCCGGCGAGGTGCGGTCCAGGTGAGGCCGCATCTCGTTTTTGCATCGAAAGATAGCACGGGTCGGGGGAAGGATGGCGCGCCCGTGAACCGGGTTGTATGCCCCGCACGGGCGTTCTGCTTGCATCCCGGCGCGGCCGGATTGCGGATGGGCGCAACTGCGTGGCGGCGGAGGCGAATGTCGAACGCGCGGAAGGCCGCACTGGCCGTGGCGGTGCTGGTGGGCGTGGCGTTTGGGCTGGGCGCGTTCACCTTCGTGTACGCGCGGGGTGCGTCGTACCTGACCAACGACCCCGCGGCGTGCGCCAACTGCCACGTGATGAGCGAGCACTACTCCGCGTGGAACAAGAGCAGCCACCACGCCGTGGCGGTGTGCAACGACTGCCACGCGCCCCACGACTTCGTGGGCAAGTACAAGACGAAGGGGCTCAACGGCTTCTGGCACTCGTTCTACTTCACGACCGGCCGCTACCCCGACCCGCTGCGCATCACCCCCCGCAACCGCGAAGTGACGGAGCACGCCTGCCGCTACTGCCACCAGGAGCTGACGGAGGTGATGGAGCACGGCGCCACCGGCTTCAACAACGAGGACGAAGACCGGCTGCTGTGCACCCGCTGCCACTTCGACGTGGGCCACATGGTCCGCTGAGCCCATCCACCCCGGCCACAGGGCGCGCATGGACGGCACTCCCCACGCACCGGCTCCCCCTCCCCCGCCCGCCCCGCGGCGCCGGCGGTTTCCGCTCTGGCTGGCCATCGGCGGCGGCGCGGCGCTGGCCACCATCCTGGTGGCGCTGCTGCTCACCAACATCTTCCAGCGCAAGGCGGAGGCGCGAAACCCGTTCTACCGGGTGGTGGAGCTGAACGACACCATCACCGACCCCGCAGTGTGGGGCAAGAACTTTCCCCAGCAGTACGACGCCTACCGCCGCACGGTGGACATGACGCGGACGCGCTTTGGCGGCAGCGAGGCCATGCCCCGCGACCCCACCCAGTTCGACCCCCGCACCACGGTGGCGCAGTCGCGGCTGGAGGAGGACCCCCGGCTGCGCGAGTTCTGGGCGGGGTACGCGTTCGCGCGCGACTTTCGCGAGGAGCGCGGCCACGCGTTCATGCTCAGCGACCAGGAGTTCACCGAGCGCCAGCAGGCCACGCAGCAGCCGGGAACGTGCATCCACTGCCACGCCTCCGTCTACGTGCCCTACCTGCGGCTGGGGGACGGCGACCTGATCCGCGGCTTCGAGCGGATGAACCAGATGCCGTACGCGCAGGCGCGCCAGCTGGTGCGGCACCCGGTGTCGTGCATCGACTGCCACGACCCCGAGACCATGCAACTGCGGGTGACGCGCCCGGGGTTCATCGAGGGGATCCGTACCCTGCGCGCCCGCGACGGCCTGGCCGACTACGACGTGAACCGCGACGCCACGCGCCAGGAGATGCGCACGTACGTCTGCGGGCAGTGCCACGTGGAGTACTACTTCAAGGGGCCGGAAAAGCGGCTGACGTACCCGTGGGCCAACGGGCTGCGGGCGGACAGCATCCTGGCGTACTACGACTCCACGGGGCACCGCGACTTTGTGCACGCGGCCAGCGGGGCGCCGGTGCTCAAGGCGCAGCACCCGGAGTTCGAGCTGTTCAGCCAGGGGATCCACGCGCGGGCCGGGGTGGCGTGCGCGGACTGCCACATGCCGTACGAGCGCGTGGGGGCGATGAAGATCAGCGACCACCACGTCCGCAGCCCGCTGCTGAACGTCAACCGGGCCTGCCAGACCTGCCACCGCGCGCCGGAAGAGGAGCTGCGGGCGCGGGTGCACCGCATCCAGGAGCGCACCTTCGAGCTGCGCAACATCGCCCTGGACGCGGTACTGGACCTTACCCGTGCCATCGCCGTGGCGCAGCGGCAGGGGGTCACCGGGGCGCGGCTGGACTCGGCGCGGGTGTACCAGCGACGCGCGCAGTTCCTCATCGACTTCATCGAGGCGGAGAACTCCATGGGGTTCCACGCCGACCAGGAGTCCGCGCGCGTGCTGGGCAACGCCATGAACTACGTGCGCATCGGCGAGGCGGCGCTGCGCGGAGAGCGCGTGACCATCACCCGCTCCCCCGTTCGCCCCGCGCAGCTCGTCACCCCCGCGCCCGCCGGATCCCGCTCCCGACCCGGCAGCGCCGCCCCCGCCGCGAACCACAACCAGC